>CAXNGP010000136.1:0-5915 GCA_964201845.1 Pirellulales bacterium | reverse complement strand
CTTCCACACGGCCTGCCCCGCCTGGAGCAGTGCCGTGTCGAAGCCGTCGCGGGCGAAGCCGAGCTCGACGCGGCCGGCCGTGACCGGATCCGTCCGCGACAGCCCGGCGGCGAAGACCTCGTAGACGCGTCCGCCCACCGCCTCGTCGCTCGTCGGCCCGCAGTCGAAGCCGACGCCGTCGCCCCGCTTCACGCCGCCGGCCAGGCCCGCGGCGAGATCGACCACGACCCGCCCGCGGTGCGTGCCCACGACCGTGCCCAGCCGCACGCCCCGCTTCGCGCTCGACGTGGCCGGCACCAGCCGCTTGTGGTCGCAGCCCTCCAGCCAGCCGGGGGAGAAGCCGCGGGAGAAGGAGAGTTCCATCTCCTCGACCTCTTTGGGCGTGAAGGCCACGGGCCGGCCGGCCACCGCCGCGTCGATGGCCCGGCGGTAGTGCCGCGTGATGTTGGCGACGTATTCGGGCGTCTTGAGTCGTCCCTCGATCTTGAGCGCGGCCACGCCCGCCGCGAGCAGCTCCGGCGAGAGCGCGTAGGCGGCGAGATCCTGCGGCGAGAGCAGGTACCGCTGGTCACCGAGGTCGACGTCGCGGCCGTCGCAGACGAGCTCGTAGGGGAGCCGGCAGGCCTGGGCGCACTGGCCGCGGTTGGCGCTGCGGCCGCCGAGCGACTCGCTCGTCAGGCACTGGCCCGAGTAGGCGACGCAGAGCGCTCCGTGCACGAACACCTCGAGCGGCATCTGCGTCTCGCGGCGGATCTCCCGGATCTCGTCGAGCGAGAGTTCGCGGGCCACCACCACCCGCTCGCAACCGAGCACCTCGGCGAGGCCGATCGTCTCGGCGCTCGTGAGCGTCATCTGGGTCGAGGCGTGGAGGGCGAGGCCGGGAGCGACGTCCCGCACGAGCAGGGCCGCTCCCACGTCCTGCACGAGGACGGCATCGACCCCGGCGTCGGCCACCTGCCGCACGACCGCACCGAAGGCGTCGAACTCGTCCTCGAAGATGAGCGTGTTGAGCGTGGCGTAGCCCCGAACGCCGTGGCGGTGGAGCAGCCGCATCACTCCAGGAAGATCCCCGAGCGGGAAGTTGGCCGCCCGGGCCCGGGCGTTGAAGCCGGTGTCGAGCCCGAAGTAGACGGCGTCGGCACCGTTCTCGATCGCCGCCCTCAGGCAGTCACGATCGCCGGCGGGGGCGAGCAGTTCAGGGGCCGCAGGCTGGTTCGTCAGTTCGTCGGGCATGGGCTGAGTATAGGAGGAGACGATCACCACCATAGGGCCGCGAGGGGTCGCCCGAGCCAATCGAGCGGCGTAGGAAACCAAGCGCAGCAGGATTGCGGAGCGCGGTTTCCTCCGAGCGAGCGGACGGCAGGATGCCGGTAGCGAGCGTCCGGCGAGATGGTACGGGCGATCCCGAGCCCGCGGCATCAGGGCATCGGGTATTCAGCGTTGCCTCGGTCGACGTCCCCGGGGGCTGCTGGACGGATGGGAGGGCCCGATCGAGAATCCCGGCACCCGAACCGAGAACCCCGCTGGGAGGCGGCACGATGAGGCGAGTGACGTGGCGCGCGGCGGCGATGATCGTGGTCGTGATGCAGGCCGTGGCGGCCTCGGCCGACGAGATTCGGCCCCCGCTCTCGACCCGCGGCGGCGAGATCGTGGACCGGGCCGGGCGGCTCGTCGTCCTCCGCGGCATCAGCTGGTTCGGCATGGAGACGGAGACCCACGTGCCGCACGGCATCTGGGCCCGCGACTATTCGGAGATGCTCGCCCAGATCCGGGGCACCGGGTTCAACCTGATCCGCGTGCCCTTCTCGGTGAACGCCGTCCGCTCGGCGAAGGTCTCGGGGATCGACTTCTCGAAGGGCGCCAACGCCGCCCTCCAGGGGCTGACGCCGCTCGAGGTGCTCGACCGGATCGTGGCCGAGGCGGGCCGGCTCGGCTTGTTGGTGTTGCTCGACTGCCATCGCCTCGACGACTCGAAAATCCCGGAACTCTGGTACGACGACGCCTTCAGCGAGCAGGACTGGCTCGACTGCTGGCGGCTGATGGCCACGCGCTACGGCAAGGCGGCCAACGTCATCGGTGCCGACATCAAGAATGAGCCGCACGGCATCGCCAGTTGGGGCACCGGCGATCCCAAGACCGACTTCCGGCTGGCGGCGGAGCGGTGCGGCGACGCGATCCACGCCGTCGCGCCCCACTGGCTGATCGTCGTCGAGGGCGTGGAGAAGAACGTGCCCGGGCAGCAGCTTCCGGGCCACTGGTGGGGAGGCAACCTGGAGGGGGCGAGAAGGTTTCCGGTGCGGCTCAAGCTGCAGCAGCGGCTCGTGTACTCGCCGCACGAGTACGGGCCCGGCGTGCATCAGGCGGAGTGGTTCCGCGACCCGGCCTTCCCTGCCAACCTGTCCGAACGCTGGGACAAGGGTTTCTATTTTCTGGTGCGTGAACAGATCGCGCCGGTGTTGGTGGGCGAGTTCGGCGGCCGCGAGACCGGCCCCGACACGCCCGAAGGCGTCTGGCAGCGGGCCTTCGTCGAGTTCCTTCGCGAGAAGCAACTGGGCTTCATCTACTGGTCGTGGAACCCCAACAGCGGCGACACCGGAGGCCTGGTGGCCGACGACTGGCGCACGCTCGTCGAACCCAAGCGCGCCCTGCTGGCCCCGCTGCTCGAGGCCCCGCGGCGCTGACGCTCACCACTTGAGGCCGAAGCGGGATCCGTCGGAGTCGCCGCCGACGCCGCCCTTGAGGGGCGTGGTCCGCTGCTTCCGCGGCGGCGGCGGAGCCTCGGGCTCGGCCTGCTCGGGTTCTGGCTCAGCGGCCTGATGCTTGGCGGCCGGCGGCGGCGCGAGGGCCTTGATCGAGAGGGCCAGCTTCTGCTCGTGGGGGTCGATCGCGAGCACGCGGCACTCGACCTGCTCCCCCTCCTTGACCACGTCGGCGACGCTGCGGATCCGTCGCGTCGCGAGTTCGGAGATGTGGACGAGCCCCTCGACGCCGGGCTCCAGCTTGACGAACGCACCGAACTGCGCGATCCGGCTGACGGTGCCGCGGACGGTGGCGCCCACGTGATACTTGTCGGCGGCCCGCTTCCACGGGCTCTCGATCAGGTCGCGGGCCGAGAGGCCGATCTTGCCGGTCTGCGGGTCGATCTTCTTGACGATCACCCGCACCTTCTGCCCCTGCTGGAGCACGTCGGCGGGATTGGCGACCCGTTCCCAGGAGAGCTCGCTCACATGCACCAGCCCCTCGACGCCGTTGCCGATGTCGACGAAGGCGCCGAAGTCGCGGACACTCCGCACGATCCCCTCGAGCTCGTCGCCCGGCTCGAGCGTCTCGAGCATCTTGACCTTGGCCTCGGCGGCCTGCTTCTCGATCACGGCCCGCCGCGAGAGCACCAGCCGCCGCGCGGCCGGCACGATCTCCGTCACGAGGGTTTCGAGCGTCTGGCCCACCAGTTCCTCGAGATTTTCGACCCGCCAGGTGCTCACCAGGCTCGCCGGCATGAAGCCCCGCAGCCCGGCCACCTCGCATTCGAGGCCGCCCTTGTTGGCCGCGGTGACGCGGGCCTCGACCACCATGCCCGCCTCGAGCTGCGTCCAGTCCTCGACGGCCACGGCCCGATTGCCGGGCGCCACGTCGTACAGGCCGTCGGCGTCGTTGCGGCCGCCCACGCTGACCTCGATCGGCTGCCCGGGCTCGGGCAGATCCTCGCCGCGGTCCAGGAACCCGGCGAGCTTCATCGCGCCCTGCCGGCGGCCGCCCAGATCGATGAACGCGGTGTCGGCGCCGATCGAGAGCACCACGCCGGTGATCCGGGTGCCGGGATCGAGCGGGGCCTCGGCCTTGATCGCGGCCTGGGCCTCGAGCAGGTCGTCGATCGCCAGGTCGCCGAGCGCGGCCTCGAAGTCGGCCTCGAGATCCTCGTCGAGCCCGGCCCGCAGGTTGGGCACCGCCACCCGCTTGCTCGGCGGGAGCACGTCGGCCGGTGACGGCATCTTCACGCCGTCCCGCCGCTTGCCGCGGCCGCCGCGACCCGCCGGCCCCGAGCCACCCGCGGCCTGGCGATCCCCCGGCTGGTCGTGGATCGGAGCCGCCTCGACCGACCCTCCTGCCCCGGTCGGGGCATCGTCTTGCGTCGCGCCTTCCTGCAGAGGAGCAGCCGCCACGGGCTCCGCGGGGGCCAGCGCCGCATCGGGAGGCGCCGAAGCCGCGGGGCCGACATAGCGATACTTCGGCCCCAGCGAAGGCGGCTTGACGCCGGGCCGCTGGGTGCCGATCTGGATGCGCCGCGGCTTGGCCGCCTGGTCTTCCGGAGCGTCGCTCATCGGGCGGGCCGGTTCACGGTGGAGATGGGCCGGCCGGCAATCATGGGATGCATCGCCGACGACCGGGGGGGAACGAGTGCGGGAAACAGGACTTGAACCTGCACGGTATTACTACCACCAGGCCCTCAACCTGGCGCGTCTGCCAATTCCGCCATTCCCGCAGCGGTGCGAGCCCCGAAATCTCGGCGCCCGACCGATGCATTCTCAGTCCGGCGGGCCGCCAGTCAAGCCACCGACGTGGTTTCGGGATTCTTCGCAACCCGGGCCGGGGAGAGCCGGCGGGTCGCAGCGGTGTCGGTCAGGGCCATCATGCCCGCCAGCAGGCCGAACACGGCCAAGCTCCAGGCCACGTCGCCCACCGGCATCCAGCGGTGGAAGGGGAGGGCGGCGGTCAGGCAGGTGAGCAGGCCGGCGGCCGACCTGGGATACATGTCGGTGAGCAGCCAGAAGGCGATGTTGGTCGCAAAGAAGAAGACCAGCGAGCTCGCGAGCGCCCCGCCGATCACGGCCAACCACTTGGTGTGGCGGCCGACCCCGCCCAGCAGCCCGAGCCGGCCGAGCACCACAGGCCAGGCCAAGGCCGCGGCCACGATCACCGCCAGCGCCACGCTGCCGTAGGGGGGTAGGAACAGGTTGCCGAGCACCAGCGCCACGACGGGCACGCTCGCGGCCACCAGCGTCGAGGGAAACAGGGCACCCGCCGCGAGCGACACGGCCGCCATCGGCGTGACATGAGCAGCCGGCTGCCACGCCCGGCCCACGACGGCGAGCGTGACCAGGAACAGCCAGGCCACGACCAGCAGGGCGGGCGAGAGCCGGCGATCATCGAACCCGCCGCGAGCGGGCTGGTTGACGCGAGCGTCGGCGGAGCGGGCGAGTTCAGTCATGACGGTGGCCGCAACCTCCCTGGCGGTATGCCCTGTGGCGGGCGGAAACTCCCGATACACTACCGGTTTTCCGGCCCCAGGCAAGCAACACCCGTCTCCATGCCCGCCTCCGCCCGGGAATTTCCCACCCTCGCGATCGAGCGGCACGCCGACGGGACGGTCGAGCTGACCTTCGCGGTCCCGGACCACCGCCACAACGTTCTCACCCGGCAGGTGTTCGTCGACCTGGCGCAGTCCCTCGACGCCCTGTCTCACGGCCCGCGGCCCCGGGGCATGATCCTCCGCTCCGGCCGCGAGGGATCGTTCTTCGCCGGGGCGGACCTCGATCGGCTCGACGCCCTGCCCACGCTCCCGGCGGCCGAGGTGGCGCGGCTCTGCGATGCCGGCAAGGAACTCTTGGCACGGCTCTCAGTCGACTGGCCCACCGTCGCGGTGATCGATGGCGCGTGTCTCGGGGGCGGTCTGGAGCTGGCGCTCGCCTGCGATCTGCGGGTCGCGACCACGTCCCCGCACACGTCGCTGGGTCTGCCCGAAGTCAAGCTTGGTCTCCTGCCCGGCTGGGGCGGCACCGTCCGGCTTTCGCGGCTGATCGGCCCCGGCCCCGCCGTGGAGTTCACCGCCTCGGGCGAGCCGGTGGACGGCCCCACCGCCCTCCGGCTCGGGCTCGTCGACGCGTGTGTGCCGGCCGCGGTGGCGGTCGAGTCGGCCC
>CAXNGP010000135.1:0-5940 GCA_964201845.1 Pirellulales bacterium | reverse complement strand
CGCCCTGCTCACGACCACCTCCGCGGAATGTGCCGAATATAACGCCAGCCCCGGCATCAGGCGGGGGATACACTTGAGGTGATCGCGGCACGAATGCCGACCTTCCATCGGTCCGCCGACCACCGTCGCTGTCGGCTTTTCGGCCCCTGGCCGGCCCCGCCATGTCGCTCCACCTCACCACGCTTCCCCGCGGCACGCCCCCGTTGCCCGCCTCCCGAGCCGAGATGCAGGCGCGGGGCTGGGACGAGGTCGACGTGGTATTCGTCAGCGGCGACGCCTACGTGGACCACCCGAGTTTCGCCAACGGGCTGCTCGCGCGGCTCCTGGAGGCGGCCGGCTTCCGCGTGGCCGTGCTCGCCCAGCCCGACTGGCGGAGTTGTGAGCCCTGGCGGGAGTTCGGCCGGCCCCGACTGTTCTTCGGCGTCTCGGCCGGCAACATGGACTCGATGATCAACCACTACACCGCGAACCGGAAGGTGCGGAACGACGACGCCTATTCGCCCGACGGCCGGATCGGACGGCGGCCCGACCGGGCCACGCTCGCCTACTGCCAGCGGTCGCGGGAGGCGTTTCCCGGCGTCCCGGTGGTGGCCGGCGGCGTCGAGGCCTCGCTCCGGCGGCTCGCCCACTACGACTACTGGAGCGACACCGTTCGCCGCTCGATCCTGCTCGACGCCAAGGCGGATCTCGTCGCGTTCGGGATGGGTGAGCGGACGATCCTCGAGATCGCCCGCGGCCTCGCCGCCGGGAAGACGGTCAAGGACCTCCGCGACCTCCGCGGCGTGGCCTACCGGCTCGGCGCGAGCGAGCCGCCCCCGACCGGCCCCGGGCCCTGCTGCCCCGACACGGTCGAGTTGCCCGCCTACGAATCGGTCGTGGCCGACACGCTCGCCTTCTGCGACCTGACGCGGATCTCCCACCTCGAGACCAATCCCCACAACGCCCGGCGGCTGGTGCAGCGGCACGCGCGGGAGGCCGTGGTCGTGAACCCGCCCGCCCTGCCGCTGGAAGAGCACGAGATGGACGAGGTCTACGGCCTCCCCTTCACGCGGCGGCCACACCCGGCGTATGGCGCGGCCCGGATCCCCGCCTTCGAGGTCGTGGAGACGAGCGTGCAGATCATGCGGGGCTGCTTCGGTGGCTGCACCTTCTGCTCGATCACGGCCCACGAGGGGCGGATCATCCAGAGCCGCTCCAAGGACTCGATCATCACCGAGATCAAGCTGCTCGCCGCGCAGCCCGGCTTCAAGGGCACCGTCTCCGACATCGGCGGCCCCACGGCCAACATGTACCAGATGCAGTGCACTCGGCCGGAGGTGGAGGCGAAGTGCCGCCGGCTCTCCTGCGTGCACCCCACCGTCTGCAAGCTCCTCGGCACCGATCACGGCCCGCTCAAGGAGGTCATGCGGGAGGCGAGGAGCGTCGCGGGCGTGAAACGGGTGCTCGTGGCCAGCGGCGTGCGGATGGATCTCGCCCGGAAGGATCCGGAGTATCTCCAGGAGCTCGCCGCCCACCACGTCGGCGGCCACCTCAAGGTGGCCCCGGAGCACACCGATCCCGAGGTGCTCCGGCTGATGAAGAAGCCCTCGGCCGACGACTACGTCGAGTTCGACAAGGAGTTCCAGGCGGCCAGCCGTCGGGTGGGCAAGAAGCAGTACACCGTCCCCTACTTCATCGCCAGCCACCCCGGCAGCGGCGTCGAGGAGATGATCGAGCTGGCGGTGTTCCTCAAGCAGAACAGCTACAAGCCCGACCAGGTGCAGGACTTCATCCCCAGCCCCTTCGACATCGCCGCCTGCATGTATTACACGGGCCTCGACCCGATGACGAAGGAGCCCGTGAAGGTCACCAAGGGCCTCAAGGACCGGCGGATGCAGCGGGCGCTGCTGCAGTTCTTCAAGCCGGAGAACTGGTTCGAGGTGCGGCGGGCGCTCCTGGAGGCGGGCCGCCCCGAGTTGATCGGCGGCGGCTGCGACTGCCTGATTCCCGAACAGCCCCCGAAGGAGGCTCTCGACCGCCGGCGTCGGGAGGCGACGCAGGCCTTCACGGAGGAGACGAGCGGCGACCACATCCGTGGCGGCAAGCGAGCCCGGCCCCGGGCCAAGCAGGCCCGGCCGCGAAAGAGCGTCGGCTACCGCCCCAAGCGTGGCGGCGGATAGTTTTACGGCTGCAGGGGCATCCATGCCCCCTGCAGCCTTCGCGGCACTCCGGCCTTCGGCCGCTGCCGCCGGCCGCACTTGTTTAGCGGCAGCAATGCCATCCCTGGCCATTGCTGCCTTGCCGGGCCTCCGCCCGGCAGCCGCACCTCCGGGCGGCCGTGTTCGTGCGCGTGGTGGCGCGCGGCGTTCGCTCAGACGAATCGAGTCGCTCCCGAAAGGAGACAGTCCCACGTCTGGTCGGAACGAGGGTTGCACCAGCGTCCGAGGCTCACCGGAAACCCATAGAAGCCCTCCGGCGCGAGCCGGAGGGATGCCGCGATCCACGACAGAGGACCTGGAGCAAACTGCCCGGCGGCAGGGCACGCGACATCCCCCTTGCTCGCGCAAGGGGGCTTTTATGAACGCAAGGTCCGTGCCAAACAAGATTGGTACAGCGCCCTTCGGGTACAGGCCCGGGTGACCGTTGGGCTGCGAGGGGTTGCCCGTGCCAATCGAGCGGCGTAGGAAACCGAGCGCAGCCCCGGAGGGCGAAGCGAGGTTTCCTCCGAGTGAGCGGAAGGCAGGATGCCTGAAGCGAACGTCCGGCGAGATGGCACGGGCAACCCCGAGCCCGCGTGACCCACGACGCTGCCGGCGTCCGGCGAGATGGCACGGGCGACCCCGAGCCGGGGTCACATGATCCAGGGCCACATCGTGCCCGGATCGTCGCTGCCGATCGCGAGGCGGCCGAGTTCCTCGTAGGAGCCGCCCAGCTGGTGGACGGCGATCGCGGTGGTCGACACGGTGTAGAGCCGGTCGCCGATCCTGAGGCTGCGGAGCACGGGGCTGTCGTGTCGCACGTCGATGACGTGGGTGAAGCCGGCGTCACGGTCGACCGCGAAGAGCTTGACCGTGTAGGAGGTCTCCAGCGGCGGGATCGAAATCGACGAGCCGATGGTCACCTGCGGGTCGTCCCCCGATGAGTCGGGGGTTTCGACCAACTCATCGACCACTTGGATCGACTCGTCACCGCCATCCAGCGGTGTGACATCGACCACGATGGGCAGGTCGCCCCACACCGGCGGCTCGTGGTTCCAGGTCGTCTCCGTCACGGGAACCGCCAGGAGCCCGTGGGTCGCGAACCAGGAGAAGGCGTGGTGATCCCAGGCGGCCTCCGACGAGGCCCAGCCGCCGGAGCCACCCAGCGTGACGGCATCCACCTCGGCCGGGGCGGCGGGGTCGGCGACATTGAACAATGAGAGCTTGCCGGTACCCCAGCTATCACCCTGGCCGATGCCGAACAGCCGCCCGTCCTCCATCGGATGCAGATACGAGGAGAAGCCCGGAATCTTCAGCTCGCCGGTGATGCGGGGGTTGCGCGGGTCGGCCAGGTCGATCACGAACAGCGGGTCGACCTGCTCGAAGGTGACCACGAAGGCCTGGTCGTCGATGAACCGGACCGACTTGAGATCCTCACCCGGGGCGATCCCCGTGACGCTTCCGAGCGTGACGAGGTCGCGGCCCTGCCGGCCCAGGACATGCACCGCAGAACTGGCGGAGCGACCCCACCATCCGGTCTGGGTGGCGATCCGGAACGTGCCGTCGGCGGCCTCGTCCATGGCGAACTGGCCCGGGACGAATCCCGGCACGCTGCCCGAGGCGAGGTGTTCGATCCGATCGCCGAGCGAGAAGGCCATCAGGCTCGTCGTCGGCCCGGCACCTCCCCCCCACGTCGTGCCGGCGACGTAGACGGCGTCGGCCGACGCGTAGACGGTGCTTCCCATGCCGACCATCACCGCGACGTCGTCGATGCCCGGGCGGGCGTCGGTCGTGGACAGCCTGGCGACCGTCACGAGGCCGCCCTCGGCGCCCCCGGCCGAGACATAGATGGACGCGGCCGCGAGGAACTCGGGCAGCGGCCCGCCCGCCACGGCTGCATGCAGGGCGTCGCCGTTCTCGACCACGAGATACACGCTCCCACCGATCGCCCGGGCGGCGAGCAGCGAGCCGTCGATTTCCGTCCGCTCCACGAGCGCGGGCGCCGCCGGATCGGCGACGTCGAACACGTTGACCACGACCTGACTCGTCGAGTTCCACCGCCTGTCGACCAGCATCGTCGAGGACTCTGCCGGCGTGACGATGGACATGGACGAGGCAAACGGTTCGACCACGCCGTCGTCGGGCTGGACCGGGTCGAGCCACGTCCACTCGTTGGAAACGACTGTCACCGTGCCATCGCCCAGAAACAGGCCCGTGGCATGGCCCGCAATCGGCGTGCGGGAGAGCACCGTCAGGCTCGCCGGGTCGGCGTCGATCACGAGCAGTTCTCCGTCGAGCACGGCATAGACGAAGCGGCCGTCGGTCTTGACGATGTCGGCCTCCTCGACGCCGGCGACCTGGTTGTTGGTGCCGGAGTGGTCGGCGACCACGCTGTTGGCGGCGCCCGCCACCGACGAGAGGGCCACGTCGATCACGCCGCCCCGCAGCGACTCCTGGGTGGCGGAGCCCACGCTCCGGCCGGCCCGCAGCGCCCGCCGCAACTCCGCCGCGTTCCGCGGCTGGAACACGGGGTTGGCCCGCTTGCTCTCCTCGAATCGGTCGGCGGCGTCCAGCTGCAGGCGGTCGCTGGCCGACGCCGCAAAGAGCCGATCGTGGCCCCCGCCGCCGATGAGCGAATCGCGGCCTGTGGCCGCCACCAGCACGTCGGCACCCCTGTCACCTCCGAGAAAGTCGTTGCCGGCGCCGCCGATCAGCGTGTCATGACCGGCACCGCCGCGGAGACGGTCGGGGCCGCCGCCGCCGTTGAGCACGTCGTCGCCGATGCCGCCGTCGAGCGTGTCCGAGCCGGCACCCCCGACGAGCACGTCGTTGCCCGGCCCGCCGTAGAACACGAAGCCCCTCGTGAGGCTCGGCGTTTCGACCCGGATCACGTCGTCGCCACGGCCGCCGTGGATCTGGATCTCACCGCGCCAGGCGACCGGCCGCGAGCCCATGACCGTCCCGTTGACCGTCACCTGCAGCACGGCGGCGTTCGTGGGATCGAGCGTTACCACGATCAGGTCGTCGGGGGCCGACGGGTCGGCGTCGCCCGCGACGATCCACGGAGTGCTCGTCAGCAGTTGACGCGGCTCGAGCCGTTCGACTCCTGCCGGTCGGCGCACATGGCGGCGGGCTGTTCGCTTGGGCATGGGCAACTCCGGGATGGGGAAGAGGCGACCGCTTCTCGGGCACTGGATGGTAAACGCGAATCACCCTGTCGTGAGGCCACGGGACGGGTGGGCCTGGGACGCTAGCGACTCCCCGTCGCCCCCCACAAGGGCGTCCCCAGGCATCGGACCGGACGGCTGGCGAACCTCGGTAACCCTGGGCACGTACGATTATTCTGATCGTCGGGTTGGACCGACGCAAGTTCGCGGGACTGCCCATCCTTCAGCGGAGGTTGTGATGCGATTTCGCCCCTCGCCGGTGCTCGCGGTCGCCTGCGGGCTCGGCCTGTGCCTCGCCTTCGCCGCCGAGGCCCGGGCCGTGAGCCCTCGCAATCCCTACCGCACCTTCAACCTCTCGGGGCTAAACTACGGTTCGATGCAGTGGGAGAAGGCCCAGCGGCAGGGCAAGCGGGTCGGGCCCTCCTCCAACACGCCCTCCGGGAGCACTTCCCGCCGCGGCCTGTTTCGCCGGCGCTGATCCCGCGCTCGCGTGAATCGTGAATCTGGATGGAACGGAGGAACTTCCGGACCATCGAGTCCGCGAGGGGTTGCCCGTGACAATCGAGCGGCGTAGGAAACCGAACGCAGCCACGATG
>CAXNGP010000134.1:0-5943 GCA_964201845.1 Pirellulales bacterium | reverse complement strand
GCTCGCCCTGACGGCGGTGCCCGATGAACCGCCCCGGCTCGCGGTGCGGCTGGCCGACATCTCGACGGCCGTGACCACCGGGGCGCGGCTGCCGATCGTCGGCACGCTCGCCGACGACCACGGGCTGGTCGGCGCCGACGTGTCGCTCGGACGCGGCGTGCCGGACCAGCCACCGACGGTGGTGCCGCTGCCGCGGATTCGCGGCGGCGAACTGCTGGTGGAACTGCCTGCGGATCGTCCCGAGTTCGTGCCACTCGCGCCGCTCGGCCTGGCCGTCGGCGAGCGGATCACGGCCGTCGTCACCGCCCGCGACGGGTGCCCGCTGGCCGGTGGCCCCAACTCGGGCTCGGGTGAGACCTGGCTGCTCGAAGTGGTGTCGCCTGAGGCGTTACAGGCGATGCTCGAGGCCCGCGAGGTGCTGCTGCGGCGGCGGCTCGAGGCCTCGATCGAAGACCTCACGGCGGCCCGCGGGGGGCTCGACGGGGCGACCGGCGCGGATGGCGGCCCGCGGGCGGCAGACCGTCTGGCCGAGGCGACGGCCCGAACCGCCGGTGAGACCACCGAGATCGCGACGACGTTTCGCGGCATCCGCGGCGAACTCGACAACAACGGGCTCCTGACGCCGGAACTCCAAACCCGGATCAGCGACCAGATCGCCGAACCGCTCACCGCCGTCGGAGCCGGACCGCGCGCGGCGCTCGCCGACGCCTGCCGCGGGGCGGCGCGGGGCGAAGTGGCCACGTCGGCGCTGGCCGCCCGCGCCGACGAGGCGCTCGCCGCCCTGCGGGCCGTGCTCGCCCGCATGCTGGAGCTCGAGTCGTTCAACGAGGTGGTCGAGCGGCTGCGGGGTGTGATCGAGGCGCAGGAGAAAATCCGCCGCGATACGCTGGAGCGGCAGCGACAGCGGGCCCGCGAACTGCTCGAATGAGGCCGCGAGCGAACCCCGTCATGAACCACCCGATGCGACTCCTCCGCGGACTGATCCTGGCGGCCATCTTCCCGACGGTCGGCACCTGCCTGGCTGCGGCCGGCGCGATCGGCGTCGCGGGCTGGACCGTTGCGGCCCGGGCCGCCGAGCCGCCCACGACGAGCGAGGCCGACGCGTTGGCCCGGCGCGAGTCGGATCTGCTGCGGCAATACCTCGAACTGGAGCGGTCGTTCCTCCGGCTCGCCGACCTGCTGGCGACGACCGACCCCCGCCGCGCGGCCGTGCTGCGGGACGCGTTCGACCGGGCCCGCGACGCGGAGATGGGCGACCGCCTGGGGGCGATCGTGACGCTGTTGGAGGAAGGCCAACTGCTCAAGGCCGGAGCGAGCCAGGAGGGGGCGCTCGAGCAGTTTCGCGGCCTGCTGGATCTGCTCGAGGAAGGGGGCCAGGATCGCCGGCTCAGTGAGACGAAGCAGGAACTCCGCCGCTTCCTGGGACGGGTCACCAAGCTGATCGCGCGGCAACGCGATATCGAGGGATCGACGGAGGCGGGCGCCGACGAGGATCGAACCGCGGCCCGCCAGCGGGAGGCGGCCGAGGAGGCCGACGGCCTGGCCGACGAGATGGAGCGGTTCGCCAAGCGGCAGGAGGACGCCGACCGGCCGAGCGGCGAAGCGGATGCCGACCAGCCGGGCGAACCGGCGGACGACGGTGCCGGGAAGAAGCCGGACGCCGAAGCTGGTCGCCGCGGCGCCGGGCAGCCACAGGGCGCCGGCGAGCGTCGCGGCGAGGAAGCCCGGGGAGGCGAGTCTCAGGGGGGCGAGTCTCGGGGCGAGGGCGCGGAGCCAGAGGGCGAGGCCGGCGAGGAGCCGGCGGGAGAGGAGGGCCCGGCCCCGGAGGAAACCTCGCGCGAACGACAGACAGCGCGGCGGCTCCAGGCTGCGGAGAAGCGGATGCGCGAGGCGGCCGAGAAGCTCGACGAGGCCCGGCGGAAGGAGGCCCGGGCCGACCAGGAGAAGGCGATCGAGGAACTCGAATCCGCGCGGGCCGAGCTCGAGGAGATCCTGCGGCAGATGCGGGAGGAGGAGGTCGAGCGGCTGCTCGTGCAGCTCGAGACACGGGTCCGGATCATGCTCAAGGCCCAGCGCGGCATCCGCGACGCCACCGTGAAGCTCGCCGGCTCCGAGGCGATGTCGCGTCGCGAGCAGCAGCTCGAGGCGGCCCGGATCGGCCGCGAGCAGGACGAGGTCTCGGCCGAGGCGGCGCGGGCGATCCTGCTCGTGCGGGACGACGGCTCGGCCGTGGCGATTCCCGAGGCGCTCGGGCAGGTGCGAGACGACTCGACCGAGGCGGCGACGCGGCTCGCCCGCGGCGACGTCACGCCGACCACCGTCGACCTCGTCGGGGAGATCGTGACGGGCCTCGAGGAACTGCTGGCGGCCCTCGAGAAGTCGCGGCAGGACGAGCCCCAGCAGCAGCCCGCGGGCGAAGGGGGTGGCCGGCCGGCGGAGTCGAAGGAGCAGCCGCTGGTCGACAAGCTCGCCGAGCTCAAGATGCTGCGCAGCCTGCAGGGGCGGGTCAACGCCCGCACGGAGCGGTTCAGCCGGCTGCTCGACGCCGGCGCCGAGCAGGCCGCCGAAGGGGAACTCGTGGCCGCGCTCGGCCGGCTGGCCGAACGGCAGCGGGCGATCGAGCAGGCTGCCCGCGACATCGTCACCGGCCGCACCGAGCGGTAGCGGCGGGCGGCCGCCGCCGGACCCGCGGCGATGCGTCGGGGCCGTGGGCGGTATGATGACTCGGTCGGTCTCGTCCGCCCGGAACGCCACCCATGCACCGGCCCCTCATCTTCGCCGCGGTCACCCTGGCCGCGTTCGCCGCCGCTCCCCTGCGGAGCGAGAGCGACCCCGCGAGCGTGGGCCGTGATCCCGAACTGGCCCGCGAGGCGTCGTGGTCGCCGCCCGCCGTCGAGGACGTGCGGACCCGCCTCGACGAGGCGCTCGCCGACCGCGGGATAACGCTCGGCGACGCGGCCGCGGCCGAACTCGACCAGGCGTGGAAGGCCGCCGCCGCCGGCCGCCAGGACCTGCTCGACGTGGTGATCCAGTCGGTGGCCGCGCGGGATCCACGCGCCGCGGCCGCGGTGCAGGCGGCCGTCCAAGGGGGTGAGCCCGACCCGGAATGGCTGGCCGACCCGCAGGCCGGCACCTTCGTACGCGACGCGGTGCGACTGTGGTGGGGCCGCGCCCTGGTGCGACGCGACCGGTTCGACGAGGCGTTGCCGCTCCTGGCCGATCTCGACGTGGCCGGAGCGGTCGACCCCGCGGCCCTCCTGTTTCACCGCGGCTGCTGCCAGCACTGGCTGCTCGCCCGGGACGGAGCGGTCGAGTCGTTCGAGCGGCTTCTGGAACGCGAGGCCGAGATTCCCACCCGCTACGCCCGGCTGGCTCGGCTGCTCCGCGCCGACATCGCGGCCGTCGAGGCCGACTCGCTCGACCATATCGCCCGGCGCATGAAGGATGTCCGGCGGCGGCTCGATCTCGGCAAGGCCGGTCCCGAGACCAAGCGGGTGCAGGTCGGCGTGATCGAGTCGCTCGACAAACTGATCGCGGAACTCGAGCAGCAACAGCAGCAAGGGCAGGGAGGCGCCGGCAGTGGTGGCGGTGCCGGCGGGCAGGGGGGTGCGGCCGGCCGGCCGATGGAAGACAGCAAACTCGCCCGCGGCCTGGGCAAGGGGGAGGTGCGGAAGAGGGATCTCGGCTCCGGCGCGGGCTGGGGCGACCTGCCGCCGCATGAACGGGAGGCGGCCCTGCAGCAGATCGACCGCGAGTATCCGCCGTATTACCGCGAGGCCATCGAGCAATACTTCAAGCGGCTGGCGACGGGTGGGGAGGACGGCCCGTGAACCGCTTCCAGCTGCTGGCTGGCGCGCTGACGGTCGCGGTGCTGACCGCGCGGCTGGCGGCCGAGGAGCCCCAGGCCGATCCGCCGGCGGTCGACGTCCGGGCGGATCTCGTCGCCGGGGAGCCGCTCACGGGCCGCCTGGTCGCGATCGACGAAGACGTCGTGCGGATCGAGGTCGAGGGGAGCGAGCGCACGATTCCGCTGGCGACGGTGCGGCAGATCGTGCGCACTGCGGCGGCGCAGGCGACGCCGCCGGCCGTCCGGCTGACCACGACCGATGGCGGCGTGGTTTCGGGGGCCGACTTCGTCCAGGAAGGGCAGCGCGGCATCGTGCGCCGCGGCAGCCGGCAGATCGACCTGCCGATCGAACGCGTCCGCCGGGTCGCCTGGCTGGCGGCCGGCGAACAGGAACCGGGCTGGCTCGCGGCGAAACCGGAGCGACCGCAGACCGATCTGCTGGTTGTCCGTCGGGAGGATGGGCAGGAGTTCGTGGAGTGCGCCGTGGCCGGCGTCTCGGGCGAGCACGTGACGGTCGTGCTCGACGGCGAGACGATTCCCGTCAAGCGGGCAAAGGTGATCGGGATCGAGTGGCTCCGCGAGGACGGCCCGGCCGCCGGTACGGTCGTGCGGCTGGACGGTGGCCGGCTGGGGGCCCGCACCGTCCGCTGGTCGCCCGAGTCCTTCACCGTCGATGACGTCCGCTTGCCGCCGGAAGCACTCGAGGCGCTCGACTTCGCCGCCGGCCGGACGACGCCGCTCGCGGGGTTACCGTTGGAAACGGTGACGGTGGAGCCCTTTTTCGGGGCGCTCGCCAACGCCAACGGGTTGGCGGCCTTCTTCGCGCCCCGGACGCTGGCGGCCGCCGACGGCGACGCCGGCGTGATCATGGTCCGCCCGCGGACGGTGGCAACCTGGCGACTGCCGGCCGAGAGCCGGCGGTTTCGCGGCTCGCTTTCCCGTGCCGTGCCCGCCGATGCGCCCGCCGCGGTTGAGGTGGCGATCACCGTCGACGGCCGTGAGACTTGGCGGCGGCGGCTCGGCGGCGCGGGGGCCGACGAGCAGGAGCCGGTCGGGTTCGATCTCGACGTGGACGGAGGTCGCCGCGTGACGCTCACGGTGGACTTCGTGGCAGGTGACCCGGGCTGTGGTGTCCGCCTCGTCGGGGGAGCCTTCGAGAAGTGAACGCTGCGGGCCGGGAGACCGCGTCGATCCTCGCCGCCATCGCGGCGGCCGTCGTAGGGGCGGGCATCGCCCGACCCGCGCTGGCAGTCGACCCGGCGGTTCTCGCCGCCGAGGCCCGCCGCGTGGAGACGGTCCGCCAGGCGACGGCGACGGCGGTCGCGATCTTCGCCGGCACCGAGGGGGGCGGGTCGGGTGTCCTGATCAGTGCCGATGGCTACGCGCTCACCAACTTCCATGTCGTCCAGCCGGCCGGCGTGGCGATGACCTGCGGCCTTGCCGACGGCCGGCTCTACGACGCGGTGCTCGTGGGGATCGATCCGACCGGCGACGTGGCCCTCGTCAAGCTGCTCGGCCGGGACGACTTTCCGTTCGCCACGCTCGCCGACAGCGACGCAGTCGAGGTCGGCGACTGGTGCTTCGCCGCCGGCAACCCGTTCCTCCTGGCGACCGACCTCGTGCCCTCGATCAGCGCGGGCATCGTCTCCGGCACGCACCGCTACCAGTTCCCCGCCGGCACGATCCTCGAATACACCGACTGCATCCAGACCGACGCGGCGATCAACCCGGGCAACTCCGGCGGTGGGCTGTTCGACGCCGCCGGCCGGCTGATCGGCGTCAACGGCCGGGCGTCGTTCGAGAAGCGAGGTCGGGTCAACGTGGGGGCGGGCTACGCGATCTCCGCCAACCAGGTGCGAAACTTCCTCGGCTGCCTGAAGGGGGGCCTGCTCGTCGACCACGCCACGCTGGGCGCCACCGTCGCGACAGCCGTCGACGGCCGCGTGGTCGTGTCCGACATTCTCGAAACGTCCGACGCCTGGCGACGCGGCCTGCGATACGACGACGAGATCGTTTCGCTCGCCGGCCGCCCCGTGCGCACGGTCAACGCCTTCAAGAACATCCTCGGCACGCTGCCGGCGGGCTGGCAGGTGCCG
>CAXNGP010000133.1:0-5954 GCA_964201845.1 Pirellulales bacterium | reverse complement strand
AGAACCCGGTGACCTCGGCCCCGCCGCCGGACGTGGCCGCCGTGCCGGGCGGGAACTCCTCGGCGGCGATCCGCCGCACGTCGGCGATCACGCCGCGTTTGGCAGCCGCCGGCTGCCGCTCCCGGGCCCGCAGCATCACCCGCAGCCAGTCGCTGCCGTCGGCCGGATCGCGGCCCAGCAGGGTGCCGGTCAGCTCGGGCAGTTGTTGTCGCATGGCGGCGATCGCCTGGGTGATGGCCCAGCTGCCGAGCGTCGAGGCTTCGAGTTGCTCGAGCGGCACGGGCGAAACCGCCCCGATCACATCCGCCAGGCTCATCACCTTCGTGAGGGCCGGCTGGGCCGCGCCGTCGGCGTCGGGAAGCGTCACTTCCGTCCGCAGGCGAGCCTCGAAGCGTCGCAGCCTGCCGAGCGTCGCCCCGTCGACGGGCCCCTCGAGCGGCACGAGCACGTCCCAGACCCCGGCCCCGCCGAGCCGCGACTCGACCATCTCGTACGAGGCCACCGTGGGGCTGTCGGGGCGGAAGTTGCGGGTGAAGTCGGTCTCCACCTCCAGCCAGACCAAGCCGACCATCGAGGTGATGACGGCGACCGACACGCCGGCGAGGATCGGGCCGGGGTGCCGCACGATCCGCTGCACGAGCCGATCGAGGGCCGCCTCCAGGGCCGACTCCCCCCACGCCCGCCGCGGATCGGCGTCGAACCGGCCGGCGAGCGCCAGGAACGGAACGACCAGGCCGGCCGCCACGAGCACCAGCCCCGAGCCGATCGCGGTCATGACCCCGAAGTCGTGCACCGGGCCGACCTGGCTGGCGATCAGCGAGCCGAATCCGATCACGTCGGTCGCGATCGCGCCCGCGATCGGCCAGCAGAGCAGGGAGATCGCCTCGCGCAGGGCCGCGGGGGCGGCCAGGCCGAGATCCCGCTGGCGGCGGAACTCGACGATCACGTGGGTCACCGTCGCGATCGCGACCACGGTGATCATGGCCGAGAGCATGGTCGAGACCATCGTCAGCTGAAGACCCGCGATGGCGAGCACGCCCCGCGTGGTCCAGAGCGCCGCGACCACCACGCCCATCGGCACCACCACCCACCGCAGGCTGCGAAAGAAGAACAGCAGCACGCCCCCCGTCAGCGCCACGCTCGCCCAGGCGAGCACGGTGCCGTCCCACTCGAGCATCGCGAAGCCGTCGCGGAGCATGGCCGGCTCGCCGGCGACGGTTCCCGCCGGCAGTTCGCCCATGATGCCCCGGAGCCGGTCGATCGTCTCGGCCCGTGAGACCGCCTGCTCGCGGGCGGTGACGAGCGTGGCAGGGGGAGGCTCGAGGGTGCAGGCCACGGCGGCCGTGCGGTGGTCGCCCCCGACCACGTAGCCCTCCAGGAGCGTGACGATCCGCCGGGCGGCCGGGCTCTCGTCGATCTCGATGATCCGCTGGCCCAGCGGCGTGCTCGCGAGGCTCGTCGTCGCCTGCACGCCCGGCTCCGTCGCCAGCCGCTTGGTCAGCGCCGCCAACCGATCGATGCCCGCGGTCGTGAACAGGTCGGGGTCGTCGTAGGCGCAGAGCACCACCTCGCCGCCGCCGAACGTCCGGGCCATCCTGGCGAAGGGCACCAGGGCTGGGTCGCTGCGGTCGAACATGGCGTCGATCGACCTCGAGAATTTGAGCTGGCGGGCCCGCTCGACCCCCACCGCGACCAGTGCGACGGCCAGCAGAAAAAGCGGACCGCGGAAACGCACCAGCCAGCCGGCCATCCGTTCGGCGAGGCTGGCCGCAGACGGCGGCGGGGTCTGGCTGGCCTCGGGCACGTCGGCAACTCGCTGGAGTGGTGGGGCCGCGGCAGGCTGCGGCCTCTGCGGGCGGGGGATCGCGAGTTTACCGGCCCTGCCGCGACCCCGTTCCAGACCGCCCGGGTTGCCGCCGGGCAAGTTGCCCCGTCACCCCGATTCGCGTCGTCGGGGCGGCGCGGCGTCGGTGGCCGCCGTGGTCGGGGGCCACGAGCTTCCCGCGGGGCGCGGTCGCTCCTGGCAGGTGATAACCCGCGGCCGCGACTCGACTTGCGGAGCGATTCGAGCGGCCGCGATGCCTTGACCCTCGTTCTTGGACGCCCCTATAGTCCCGCGCTTTTGCTCCATTCCGACCCCCGACAAGGTTCCGCGACCCGCGACGAACCGCGTGCGCAAACTCCGCTCGAACGCCGTGATCATGCCGGCCCGCGCCGCCTCGGGGACGCGGTGCGCCGTCGTCTGCCTGCTGGCGCTGGTGTGGGCTGGCACGGTGGCGGCCGCACCACCCGGCGACGTGCTGCCGCCGGAGTCCAGTGCCGGCGCTCTCGCCGCGTGGCCGGCCCGCGGGCTGGCGGCGGCGATCGCCGAGGCGGGTCGGGTGGAGGTGCCTTCGGTCGATCCCTCGGAGCGGGTCACGATCGAGGCCACGCAGGCGGCCCGCTGGACCGAAGGCGTCTACGACGTCTGGCACCTGACCGGTGGCGTGCGGATCGTCCAGGGCGCGACCGAGGCCGTGGCGCACGAGGCCGTGATCTGGGTCGAGCAGGCCGCGTTCGACGAGTCGGTCGCGGAGCCGCGTGTGCGGAGCATGGTCGTGCGGCTGGCCGGCGACGTGCGGGTCAAGAGTCGCGGCACGGCTGCGGCCGATGCGGCCGCCAGCGTGCGCGGGCCGCAGTGGACCGGCCGCTTCTGGTATCTCCGCGATCCGGTGCTCGACTTCGCGAGCGTCGTTCCCTCGGCCGGCACGCCCCCGCTCTACGACGCGCCGGCCGGCGGCGGCGCGACCGGGGCCACGGCGGCCACCGCGGCCGGTGATGAGGCGCCGATCCGGCAGACGCAGTTCAGCGAGTTTGGCGCGCCGGCCGCGCCGCCGGTGGCCGCGCAGCCGGCGAGCCGGCGGCTGCGGGCCTTTCCCCGCTCCAGCGTGCCGCTCAACATCAAGTGGTTCCCGAGCCCCTCCGGGGCCGAGTGGATCGCGGTCATCAACTCGGGCGTGAACCTGGTGGTCGACGGGGTCGATCCGGCCGGCCCGCTCGACATCGCCGCCGACCGGCTCGTGATCTGGACCCGCGGCCAGGCCCAGCCCGATCTCGACGGCGCGGCCTCCCAGGCCCCCGACGTGCCGCTCGAACTCTACATGGAGGGCAACGTCGTCTTCCGGCAGGGTCAGCGGGTGGTCGAGGCGGCGAACATGTTCTACGACGTGCCGCGGTCGTCCGGCGTGATCACCGGCGCCACGGTGCTGACGCCGGTCGACAACTATTCCGGGGCCGTGCGGCTCCGGGCCGACGTGCTCCGCCAGGTCGACCGGAGCCGGTTCGTGGCCCAGCAGAGCGGTCTCACCTCCAGCCGCCTGGGCGTGCCCACCTGGGAGTTCCGCTCCCGCCAGCTCGAGTTCACCGACGAGCAGGTGCCGCTGGCCGATCCCTTCGGCCGGCCGCTCCTGCAGCCCACCACCGGCGAGCCGGTCGTCGAGCACCAGCAATACATCACCAGCCGCGGCAACACCGTGAACCTCGGCGGCGTGCCGGTGTTGTGGTGGCCCGTGCTGTCGTCCAACGCCAAGAAGCCGACCTTCTATATCAACGACTTCCAGCTGAAGAACGACCAGATCTTCGGCACCCAGGTGCTCACCGGCTGGGATATGTTCCAGATCCTCGGCTGGCAGCGGCCGCCCGACGGCGTCGACTGGGATCTCGACGTCGACTACCTGAGCCTCCGCGGGCCCGGTGGCGGCACGTCGCTGCTCTACAACCGGCCCTCGTTCCTCGGTCTCCAGACGCCGGCCAGCGGCGACCTCGACGCCTGGTTCGTGGGCGACGTGGGCCGCGACAACCTCGGCCTCAACCGCCGCGACTTCATCTATCCGGGCTTCCCCGACCGCACCTTCCGCGGCCGGTCGTTCTGGCGGCACCGCCAGGATCTCGGCGGCACCACCGACAGCTTCTTCGGTGGCTGGCAGTTTCGCGGCACCGCCGGCTGGATCAGCGACCAGAACTTCCTCGAAGAGTATTACGAGGCGGAGTGGGAGGAGGGCTACGAGCAGCGGACCTGGGTCGATCTGCGGCGACCGATCGAGAATCGCCAGCTCCGGCTGCTGACGAGCGTCCGCGTCGACCCGTTCTTCACCCAGACCGAATGGTGGCCGCGGCTCGACCATTACTTCTTCGCCCAGCCGCTCCTCTACGACGCCGTCTCCTGGTACGAGCATTCGGGCGTCTCCTACGCGCGGCAGGCGCTGCCGGCCGAGCCGATCGCCGGCCAGGGGGGCAACATCTGGACGCTCCTGCCCTATGAAAGCGACGTGATCGGCGAGCGGGTGTCCACCCGCCAGGAGCTCGACCTGCCGTTCCAGGCCGGCGCGGTCAAGATCGTGCCCTACGCGCTGGGCGAACTGGCCCACTGGGGCGAGGATCTCACGGCGCAGCCGATCGACCGGGCCTATGGGCAGGTCGGCATCCGCTCGAGCCTCCCGCTGTGGACGGCCGACAATTCGATCGAGAGCCAGTTCTGGAACGTCCACGGCCTGGCCCACAAGGTGGTGTTCGAGGCCGAGTTCTCCTATGCCGACGCGACGCAGAGCATCGACCAGTTCCCGCTCTACGATCAGATCGACGACGACGCGATCAACCAGTTCCGCCGCAACATCCCCTACTGGGACTACGGTGCCATCCCCGGCCAGGCCACGCCCCTGGCGGCCCCGTTCATCTTCGGGCCCGACAACAAGTATGACCCGCGGAGCTACGCCGTCCGCCGGGGCATGGGCGGCTGGGTGACCGGCCCGACCGAGATCGCCAACGACCTGACCGCCTTCCGCGTGGCCGCGCGGCAGCGGTGGCAGACGAAGCGGGGCCCGGTCGGCAACCGGCGGATCATCGACTGGATCGTGTTCGACGTGGACGGCGAGTTCTTCCCCACCACCGACCAGAACTTCGGCCAGGTGATGGGCCTCTGGCAGTACGACTTCCGTTGGCACGTGGGCGACCGGACCACCGTCTTCTCGACGGCCGACGTCGACTTCTTCACCGGTGGCCAGCAGCTCTACACGGTCGGTGCGCTCCTGAACCGCACACCACGAGGCAGCTTCTACGTCGGCTTCAACCAGTTCGGCGGGCCGATCTCGGCGGCGGTGCTCTCCGGCTCCTACACCTACCGGATGAGCCCGAAGTGGGCGAGCTCCTTCGGCTCGGCGATCGACCTCACCGGCCGCAACATCGGCCAGAGCTTCCAGCTCGTGCGGATCGGCGAGGCCTTCCTGATGACGTTCGGGTTCAACGTCGACTACAGCCGCAACAACGTGGGCGTGACCTTCAACCTCGAGCCGCGGTTCCTGTCGCGGACGCAGTTCGCCAGTCGCCGCGGGATCGACATCCCGATGGCCGGAGCCTACGGACTCGAGTGAGTTCCGCAGGTGCCCGGGGAAGAACCGGCAGCCCCTTCCCGCCGAGCTTCGTCCGCCAGCGGTAGGTCCGTCTGCCGGGAGAACCCGAGCCGTCGGCGCACGCCGGGCACGTTCACGCCGCTTCCCCAGGTCAACGTCAGCCTGGCGAAGCGAGCCCATGATCGACGTCCACGGCCTCCCGACGGCGTTACGCCCGGGCCTCATCGACTCTTTATCGATCCGCACACCCTCGCGAAGGTGCCGTTAAACGGGCTATGATGGAGGGGTGGATTGACAGAGCGCTGCGGTTCCCACTCCTGCCCGAGCGTTTTCCCCGCCGATTCCCGGGACTCATGCCATGTCCGTCAATCGCGGTTCACCCGGGATGTGGCTCCCGTGGCTGATGCGGTGGCGAGACCTCGTGCGACGCGCCTCGAACTCTTCTGCCAACGCTCGCCGCCCGCGCCAGGGACGTGCCGGCAACCCGCGAGAGTCCCGTCCTGCGGGCCTCGCGACGGAAATGCTCGAGGTCCGCCTCGTACCTTCGGCGTTATCTCCCCTTCCGACGCA
>CAXNGP010000132.1:0-6024 GCA_964201845.1 Pirellulales bacterium | reverse complement strand
CGCACGAACACGGCCGCCCGGAGGTGCGGCCGGCGGCCGGAGGGCCGCGAAGGCTGAAGGGGGCATGGATGCCCCTGCAGCCGTAAAGTCTGCAACCCTTCGCCGTCAACCGTCACGGTACCCACGGATGGATTCGTCGGAAAGAACGCCGCGCAACCGCACCGCGTCCTACCGCTGCTTCATCAGCTTCTTCAGCGACGCGAGGGGGCGGGTGTTGGCGACGTCTTTCGCCTCGAGCCCCGCGCGGCGGGCCTGGAGGATGCCGCACCGCAGCACGTCGAGGCCGCGGGTGGAATGGGCGTCGGTCGAGATCACGATCTTCACCCCGGCCGCCTTGGCGGCCGCCGCATGGCGGTCATCGAGGTCGAGCCGCCACGGGTTGGCGTTGATTTCCAGGAAGGTGCCGGTGCGGGCCGCCGCCTCGATCACCGCCTCGAGATCGACGTCGTAGGCTGGGCGGCGGTTGATCAGCCGGCCCGTGGGATGGCCGATCACGGCGACGTTCGGATTCTCGATCGCCTCGAGGATCCGGGCCGTGATCCGCTCGCGGGGCTGGTTCTGGCCGTAGTGGAGGCTCGCCACCACCCAATCCGCCTGGGCGAGCACCTCGTCGGGCAGATCGAGGCCCCCCTTCTCGAGGATGTCGACCTCGATCCCCTTGAGCACCGTGATCGGCGCCGGGCCGTCGGCCGCCAGCGACTCGTTGAGCCGGTCGATCTCGGCCCATTGTGCGAGGAGGCGGTGACGGTCGAGCCCGTGGGCCATCGTCACGCGTTGCCCGTGGTCGGTGATCGCCACGTAGTCGAGTTGCCTGGCGACCGCGGCCCTCACCATGTCGGCGAGCGTGTCCTCACCGTCGGTGGCGGTCGTGTGCATGTGGAGATCGCCCCGGATGTCCGCCAGCGTGACGAGTTCGGGAAGTTCCCCGCGCTCGGCGAGGAGGATCTCGTCGCGGCCCTCGCGCAGCTCGGGGGGGATCCAGGGCAGGCCGACGGCGGCGTAGACCTCTGCCTCCGTCCGGGCGGCGAGCCTGGGCACGGCCGCCGCATCCCCGTCCGGGCCGAGCCTGGAGACCCCGTACTCGTTGATCGACAGCCCCTGGTCACGGGCTCGGCCGCGGAGCCGGACATTGTGCTCCTTGGAGCCAGTGAAGTACTGCAGGGCGGCCCCGAACGACTCGGCCGGGACCACCCGCAGATCCACCTGCAAGCCTCGGGGACCGCGAATGCTCGTCTTCGTGTCGCCGCGAAGCAGTACGTCCGACGTCTCGGGCCAGGCCACGAGCCGCTCCATCACCGCCGCCGGTTCGTCGCTGGTGACCAGCAGGTCGAGGTCGCCGACGGTTTCCCGGCCCCGGCGCAGGCTGCCGGCCGCCTCGACCTGCTGCGCCGCCGGGCAGCCCCGCATCCACTCCAGCAGCAGGGTCGCGATCTCGTCCGCCTCGCTCCACAGCAGCCGGGCCCGGGAAGGGTCCGCCGCGAAGGCCAGGTTTTCGAGGATCGCCGCCTCGGTCTTGGCGCCGAAGCCCTTGATCCCGCGCACCTTGCCATCGCGGCAGGCGTGTTCGAGAGCCGCGAGCGAGTCGATCCCGAGCGCGTCGACGAGGGCCTTGACCTTCTTCGGCCCGAGGCCAGGCACCCGCATCAGGTCGAACACGACGGCCGGCACCTCGCGTTCCAGCTCCTCGAGGAGCGGCAGACGGCCGGTGTCGAGCAGGGTCTCGATCTTGCCGGCGAGGTCGGAACCAATGCCCTCGAGATCGGTCAGTCGCCTGGTGGTTTCGGCCCGGACGCTGGCGAGTGACTCCACCAGGCCGTCGATCGTGCGAGCGGCGGTGCGGTAGGCCCGCACGCGAAACACGTTCTCGCCGCCATACTCGAGCAGATCCGCGACCTGCTCGAACGCAGCCGCGATGTCGGCGTTGGTCACGGCGGGCTCCTCGCGGGTCGGCCGGGGCCGGCACCCGGAGGCATCACGCTCACCGCTGGGCTTGCCGCCACGCCGGCAGGGCGGCCGTCGGGTATTGGACCCGACTGGCATCGATGTCGGAAGGCCCCCACGAGGTCGTGTGGCTGGTCGGCTCAAGGAGGCGGGGGAACGCCCCGGTCGAGCCGCCGGGCCCTTCGCCGGGGAGCACGGGCATGCCGGCGGGCGATTCGGTCTTCTCCGCACCGCTGCCGGGGGTCACCGGCTGCAGGCCTCCACGGGTCGCCTCGGCGCTCGTGCGGCCCGCGGATCCGGTGCCATTCGTCCCGGGGGCAACATCGGACTGGCCGCTGCCGGTGCGCGGCAGTTCGGGAATCGGACGCAGCGACGGAGCCGGGCTCAGGGCCGGCGGCTGTGTCGCCTGCGGCTGCATCGGCTGCAGGGCCTGGGCGGGAGCATAGGTGCCGGCCTGCGGCGTGATCGTCTGGGACGAGGAACCCTGGATCATGGGAGCCTGCGGGGCGAAGGCGGGCTGGGCCATGGGCTGGTACTGGTACGTCGGGGCGACCGTCGCCGGAGCCTGCGGCAGGGCGGGCGGAGCCACGCCCGGCAGCGGCTGGCGGGAAACGTCGGACCCAGCGGCACCCCAGGCCTGCGGCGTGGTCTGAACGGCGCTGAACGGGCTGGCGGCCGGTTGGGCGGGCGGCATCGCCGGCATGCCTGCCACGGGCGGGCCCGCGTAGCCCGGCTGCATCTGCACGTATTTCGTGGTCGTCACGGCCCGATACTGGGTGACCGGCACGTTGACGGCCTGCTGGACATACTGCGTCACCGGCTGCATGCACTCGACCGTGCAGCCCGTGCAGGGATCGATCTCGCACGAGGGCTTGTAGCTCGTCACGGGAACGCACTTGTACTCCGTGCGATACGTCGTCTCGGGCACGTAGCTGGTCTGCTGCATCGGGACCATGACCGGCGGGGGCGGGGCTGCCACCGGCATGACGACCGGGGCCGCGACGGGAGCCACCGGTGCGACGGCGTAGGTCGGCGCCTTCTGGAAGCACGAGGTGCAGCCGCTGAACATGCCGCTCAAGCAGCACTGGGCCGCCGCCGGTCGGGTTCCCGCCATGCAGCACCCGGTGAACACCAGGACGACAGCGGCCATTCGATGCATGTTCATCGCACATTCCTCGCTTTTCGGGACGCCGGAATTCCCACGGCACGCAACCCTAGGACGTGCAGCGCCTGGGCGGCGTCGAAAAAAGGCCACACCGGTTCATGAATTTCCGGGATCGCGACCGGACGACCGGCACGGCCCCAACGACCGTCACGACCGGCGGGATTGGAGCTCGTAGCGATCGTAGAGATCGCCGAGGGCGTCGCGGAGGTTTTCGCCGTGGCGGGCGAACGCATCGGACAGATCGTCGCCGGTGATCAGGGCATCGTGGTCCGGCAGTCGGGCGACGATCGCGGTCAGCAGCCGGAGGGTGCCCGCGGTGCGCACGGCCACCGGCATCCCGTTCGCGCGGTGGGTCGTGACCACCATCCGGCGGCCTCGGAGGCGGGCGATGGCCGTGATGAGCAGGGCCAACGGTCGGCCCAACCGCTCCCAGCCGTCGACCAGCAGCGTCGCGTCGGCCGCCCCCAGGCCGACGACCCCGAGCAGGAGCAGGGCCTCTCGGCGCCGCCTCAGCCTCACGACTTCCGCCGGCCGCCGATCCGCGGCCAGTCTGTCGGCGAGGGCCGCCAGCAGGGTGGATTTGCCCGTACCGTGTGGGCCGACGATCGCCACCCGCCGATGCCGCTCGAGCGCGACGAGCACGACTCCGACGTCGAGGGGTGCACCGGGTGGATCCAGCGGCGGCACGGCCCCCGGCCGGGTATGCCGCGTGGCGAAGGGGTTGGAACGACGTCGATCGGCCGGGAGCAGATTCAGAGGCATGGTCAGGAGCGGCCTGGAAACGCGGCCGCCGGCACGCGCCCGAGGTCGAACACATGTTCGGACACGAAGTCTCGGCCGGCGTCGAAGAACAGCCGGACCCGCACGCACCAGCGGATCTTGACGATCACCCCCTCGTAGGAGAGCGGGCTCGCCGGCAGTCGGCTCTCGAAGCCCCCGGTCGTCGCCTCGGCGGTCGCCCGGTCGGTGAGGCGTTCGAAGGTGTGCACGCCGATGTCCTCCTCCCCCTTGCCCTCGGTGTACCAGACGATCGACCGCTCGACTGCCCGTGCCACCTGGCCCGGGGGCAGGTCCACCGTGTACCGGATCGCGATCGACTGGAGCGGTTCGTAGCGGCGATCGGGCGAGCAGAACTGTACGGTCACGCTGGGATGCTGGCGAATGGGGTCGGGCAGGTGCGTCATGCCGCCGGCTCTCCCGGCGACAGGGGGAATACGACCACGGGGAAGGCCCGGGTGAAGGCGGGCCAGCGGGTGGGGCGGCCGCGAATCACGATTCTCCAGTTCACGCCGTTGTGCTCGGAGGCGAAGGAGTGCATGGCGGCGGCCGGAACATGGATGGTGGCCCGGACCTCGAATCGCGTGCCCGGCGAGAGTTGGAGGCCCTGCCAGGAGCCGAGCGGGGATCTCCAGACCACGAGCCGGTCCGTGCGGGTGTCGGTGCCCTGGCGGAACGTCGCCCGTTCCTCGAGTTCGAGCGACATCTCCAGGTCGCGAAACGCCCCGGTGCCGCCTTGGGCGAGCAGAGCTTCGTACGTGCCGCCGGGCCGGAGCGGATGAGCGGAGATCTCGAGCTGCGTCGTGCCCACGGCCGTGGCGAGCACGAGGCTGCGGGTGAACGCCACCACGCCCCCGACCCCCACGACCGCGAACGGCACGAGCACGGCCAGGAGCAGCCAGTCGATCCGGCCGCCCAGTAGATCCAATCCGGCATTGACGGCGAGCAGCGCGACGACCGCGTTCCAGAGCACCGCGAACAAGCCGAGCCCCAGCAGGTTCCAGCTCTCCGGGCTCTCGATCGGCAGCCGGTATCGGAGGATGGTGCCGGGCGAGTTGACCAGATCCTCGCACGACGGGATTCCCGGGTGGCCGGTGGTCGACGCCGCGCCCTCCGCGAGCGGATCCCGCGGCCGATGGCCCGTCGCGGCCTGCCGCTCTTCGCTCCGCCCCCACCGACCGAGCGACCGCGCCAGACCCGCGCCGCCGAAGGCCAACAGCGCGCCTGGCAGCAGCAGGGTCAAGGCCCACATCCACCAGTTGTAGCCCCGCGAGATCACTACGTGTGCGGGGCGGGCCGGGTCGTACCAGCAGGGGAGTTCCTCTCCGAGCCTCACCCGGTCGAGCCGCTCCAAGGCCCGGGCGCGGTCCGGCTCCTCTGGACCGTCGAAAGCCCAGGCCTCGGCGGCCTCCGCGCCGGCCGGGTAGCGGAGCCGGACGCTTGGTTGCCACGACGCCTGGGCGGCGGCCGAGCCGCCGGTCGAGCGCCGGGCCAGACCCTTGCCCACCACCGTGCCCCGGCTTTCGATGAAGTCGTGGTTGATCCGCCACTCGGGAACGGCGATGCCGGTGACCAACAGGCCGCCGAAGGCGACACCGGCCACCATCAGCGCGGCATGGAACAGCGCCTCGCCGACGGAACCCCAGACCTCCGAACCGGTCCGGCGGTGCCCTCGCTTTTTGGAGAAAAACCGCGGCAGCCTCACGCGCTCGCTCCTGGCACCCGCCCGCCTGACGGGCCGTGCAGGCCTACGGGGCGGTCGAGACGGGCCGGCGGTCCTCGCCGTCAACCGGCGTCGCCGAGCGGAAGAACCCGATCTTCTCGAGCGACTTGTAGACCTCTTCGAGGGTCTTTTCCCCGAAATTGGAAATCGAAAGCAGGTCGGCCCGCGTGCAGTTGAGCAGATCGTGAACCGTGAAGATGCCCCGCTCTTCCAGGCAGTTCGTGGTCCGCACGGAGAGGCCGATTTCAGCCGTGCTCATCTCGAGCTTCTCCGCCATCTCGTCTGACTGCATCAGGTCTTTGTAAGGAATCCGAGGCATGGGGTCCCTCCCGTGCGACTGGTATGAGTAACAGCTGCTCCCCCCGGCGTCCGTCGACCGGTCGGGGAGCAGTGCGTGGAATATAATCAAACTCTTGCA
>CAXNGP010000131.1:0-6044 GCA_964201845.1 Pirellulales bacterium | reverse complement strand
CCGCGACCCCTTCGGGCGGGCAGCGGGCGGCCAAGCCGCCCGCGCGTGCGAAGGCTTCGAGGCTGCCGAACCGCCGCAGCCGTGCCAGCCGCGGTTCCCTGCCGGGCAGCCAGTCGGCCGCCGGCGGTCCGGCGGCGGCGACGGCCTGGGCCGACTCGCCCGCGATGAACACGAGCCGGCCCCCACCGCGCACCCAGCCGTCGATCGCGGTCAGCGCGTCGGGCGGGAGCGTGGCGAGATCGCGGCCGCAGATGATCGCCTCGTCGAACGCGTCGAGGTCGCGGGGCGTGAGCCGTGGAGGGATCGGCGCGGCCGTGAGCGACACCGCGGCGGCGGGTGTCCGCTCTCCGGCGACCAGGCGCAGAGCGGCCGCCGCGGCGGGGAGGTCGCCGTACACGAGCACCAGCGGCGTGGTCGAGGCCACGGTCGTGCCGGGTAACGGCGATGCCGCCTGGGCCAGCCGCGCGACGTCGTATGCCCCGCCGCTGGCCTGCCCCGCGTCGAGTCCCTCGACGGCCAACAGGGCCGCGGGGCGGCCGGTCCGGACGCACGCCCGCGCGGTCGGCTCCGCGCCGGTGTGGCCCTCCACCGGCGGCGAGCCCACGAGCTGGCCGTCGGGGTCGGCGATCCAGGCTCGAATCGCATGCGGGCCGTCGCCGTCGACGGGGATCGCCAGCGGCGTCCAGGAGCCCGTGCGGTGCACGCCACCGATGCCGGCGACGACCGGAGCCGCGAAGTCGCCTGCTCGAGCGGTCGTGGCCATCGCGATGGTCACGGCCGCGGCCCGCACGAGTCCGCGAACGGTCACCCGCCCAACGCGGCCGCTCATGGCTTCTCCGCGTCGGGGCAGGTGCAGGCGAGTTGGCCGCAGCCGGGGCAGCCACCGCCATACTTGCGGGTGATCGCTGCCTCGAGATCGACGTCGACCACGTTGGCGATCGTGGCCAGCCAGGCCAAGACGTCGGCGAACTCGAGCGTCTGCTCCTCGTGGGTGCCGCTGCGAAGCGCCGTGGCGAGTTCGCCGATCTCCTCCGTCAGCCACATGAAGGTACCCTCGACGCCGCGGGCGGCGTCTTTGTCGTGGTACATCCGGCGGATCACCGCCTGAAACTCGCGGATCGTCATCGGGAAAAAGCCTGCCGTGCGGGGCCATGCAGTGGGTTTGTCCGCCCCGAGCGGGACCCGCTGTCGAGCACGATTGTACAAAACCGTTCCCACGCGGCCCCGGCTCGCGGGCCGGGTGCCGCCGGCCGCTCCCGGCTTGTACGATACGGTTTCCCCGCGGGCGTCGAATACCGGCTGCGGGGCGTCTCCCCCCTGCTCTTTCGCGCACCACACCCATGGCCGCTCCCCGCCCGATCCGGATCTTCGACACCACGCTTCGTGACGGCGAGCAGTCGCCCGGCGCGAGCATGAACCGCACCGAGAAGCTCGAGGTGGCCCAGGCCCTGGAGAAGCTCGGCGTGGACGTGATCGAGGCGGGTTTTCCGATCGCCTCGCCGGGCGACTTCGAGAGCGTCCGGGACATCGCCACGGCGATCACCGAGGCCACCGTCTGCGGCTTGGCCCGCTGCAACGAGGGCGACATCGATCGGGCGGCCGAGGCCCTCCGGCCGGCCCGCCGCGGCCGGATCCACGTCTTCCTGGCGACGAGCGCGATCCATCGCGAATTCAAGCTGCGGATGACGGAGGAGGAGATCGTGGCCCGGGCGGTGGCTGGTGTGTCGCGGGCGCGGAACCTCTGCGACGACATCGAGTTTTCGCCCGAGGATGCCGCCCGCACCGAGCCTGACTTCCTCTGTCGCGTGGTCGAGGCGGTGATCGCGGCCGGCGCGACGACCGTCAACATTCCCGACACCGTCGGCTACGCCACGCCCTCGCAGATGCACCGGGTGATCCGCGCGCTGGTCGAGCGGGTTCCCAACATCGACAAGGCGGTGATCAGCACCCACTGTCACGACGACCTCGGCCTGGCGGTGGCCAACAGCCTGGCCGCGGTCGAGGCGGGGGCCGGCCAGATCGAGTGCACGATCAACGGGCTCGGCGAGCGGGCCGGCAACTGCGCGCTCGAGGAGGTGGTGATGGCCCTGCGGACGCGGGCCGACCACTACGGCTGCACGACGCGGATCGACACCCGGCGGCTCGTGCCCACCAGCCGCCTCGTGGCCACGATCACCGGCATCCAGGTTCCCCGCAACAAGGCGATCGTGGGCCGCAACGCCTTCGCCCACGAGTCGGGCATCCACCAGGACGGGATGCTCAAGGAGCGGAGCACCTACGAGATCATGCGGCCGGAGGACGTGGGCCTGGACAAGACCGATCTCGTGCTCGGCAAGCACAGCGGCCGGGCCGCCCTGGCCGACCGGGCCAAGGCCCTCGGCTACGAGCTCGACGCCGAGCAGCTGAAGACGGTGTTCGAGCAGTTCAAACTGCTGGCCGACCGCAAGAAGGAGATCTACGACGGCGACATCGCGGCGCTCTGCGAGCAGCAGTTCGCCGCCCTGCCGGAGCAGTTCGCCTACGAGGGGTACACGCTCACGAGCGAGTCGGCCGCCTCGCCCACCGTCACGCTCCGCGTGCTGCAGGATGGCGAGCCCCGATCCGTCACGATCACGGCCGGCGACGGGCCGATCGACGGCATCTTTCTGGCGATCGAGAAGCTCACCGCGATCGCCACGTCCTGCCGCGACTTCCGCGTGCAGGCGGTCACCGTCGGCAAAGACGCCCAGGCCGAGGTGACCGTCGAGCTCGAGCATGCCGGGCAGGTGCAGCGGGGCCGGGGCGTGTCGACCGACTCGCTCGAGGCGGCGGCCCGCGCCTTTCTCGCGGCCACCAACCGGCTCGCGCTCGGCGCGCAGCCGCGGCTCCACCCGCAGCGGCTCTGAAGAACGAGGTCGGCTCACGGCCGCCGCAGCAGAAGCAGCCGCTCAACGGTCGCGTCGCACGGTTCCGCTGATCTCCCGACGCTGCACGTCGCTGGTATCCTGTCGGTGGCCGACTACATCCGCTGGGGGATCTTTGAGGGAAAGGAACTGTCGTGGTTTCCCCGGCCGGAAGGCCCCCAGGGCTATCGCCGCAGCTACCAGGTCGCCGGTGGGTTCCTGCTCTGGCTCGAAGCCGGCAAAGCTCCCGGGATCGTGCGGCAACTCAACGCGGCGATGCGGCAGGGCCAGTACAGCGACGACATCTTCCAGAAGGCAACGTCGCAGACGCTCGATGAACTCTGGGCCGCATACGTCGCGGAGGGCAAAGCGGAACGAGCCAAGCCTACCGAGTGATGCGGCCCCCACGTGATCATGGTGCAGGATAAGGTTGGCCAATGGCGTCGCGGCCACGACCACCGTCAGCCCCGGCCACCTCGAACGCGCCGAGCGGCTTGCCTCCATCCCCCTTGCTCGCGCAAGGGGGCTTCTATGCGTTCCAGATTCGGCTGAACGCACGTCGCGCGCCACTCAGCAGCACGAGCACGGCCGCCCGGAGGTGCGGCCGCCGGGCGGAGGCCCGGCAAGGCTGCGGGGGGCAGGGATGCCCCTGCAGCCGTGAAGTCAGATCGCCTCGCTGCCTCGTTCGCCGGTGCGGATGCGGACGCACTCGTCCATCGGTAGCACGAAGATCTTGCCGTCGCCGATCTCGCCCCGCTCCCCCGTGCGGCCCCCCTTCACGATCGCCGCGATCGTCGGTTCGACGAACTCTTCATTGACGGCGATCTGGAGCTGCACCTTGCGCAGCAGGTTGACCGCGATCTCGTGACCGCGGTAGGTCTCGGCATGGCCCCGCTGCCGGCCGAAGCCCTGCACGTCGAGCACGGTGAGCCGGAACACCTCCACCTCGGAGAGCGCTTCCTTGACGCTCTCGAGCTTATTGGGCTGGATGATCGCGATGATGAGCTTCACGGGTTCCGCCTCAAAGCCAGCAGAGGTCACTCGCCGACAGGCTACCGCCCGCCGGCGAACCGTGCCATGCGTTGGGGAAGGAAGCCCGCCCGACCCGCACCTCCTCAATGAGCCGCCGCCCCGCGGCGGCCCTGTGAGCCCGGAGGTGTGAGCAGCCAGCGAGGCGAGGGGCGCTTCAGCTGCCCCTCCGCCTCGCAAGGGCTTCGCGGGCCAGGGATGGCCGCGAAGCCCTGAAAAAGGATGCCCCGGCCTGGGCGAGCTAGGCGGAGTGCCCACCCAAGCCGTTGGGGCATCCTTCTGGATCAGCGTGATTCGTGGCGAAGGGTCGCGGGGCCGGGCCCTTGGGCGCAACGCGAGGGCTGGAACAGGCAACGCCCGTCGCCGCGAAGGGTGCAAACGCCGTGCCATCGGCGCTCGGCATGGGCAGGCTACGGAGAGCGCGGCGGATTCGTCCGCTTTTCCGCCACTTTGCCGCGGCGAGCGGCCGCTGGTCGATTTCGCGCCATCCCCCTACCCTTTCGAGTCCGGGAATCGTCGCACGTTTTCGGAGCAGGCGGCTGCACTGAAGCAGGGCAGCCGTCGTCGGCTTCGGTGCGGTGTCGGCACGGGTTGTCTCGGGCTGGTGTGAAGAGGTGTCTGGGATGTCGATGGAGCCAGACACGCTCGGGGCGGTTCCCGTGGGACTGTCCCGCGATGCGCTCGTGCGGCAGTTGATGAGCCGCTTTCCTGCGTCGGCGAGCGGTCCGGGCGAGGTTTCCGCGGCGATGGCCATGCCGTGGCGGGGTGGCCGCCGGGCCGCGATCGAGCAACTCGCGGCCCTCGACCCGGCCGGCTATGCACGGACGCGAAACCACGTCGACGGGGCCGTCTCCCGGCTCTCGCCCTGGATTCGCCACGGCGTCCTGTCGCTGGCCGAGGTCCGCGACGTGGCGCTGAATCGGGCCGGCCCGGGCGCCGAGAAGTTCGTCTCCGAACTCGGCTGGCGGGATTACTGGCGGCAGATTCATGCGGCCCTCGGCGACCGCATCGCCGCCGCCGTCGAGACTCCGGCGGCCGCCCCGCGGGCCGCGGCCGGCGACCGGATGCCGGCAGACGTGCTCGCGGCTGCCACCGGGATGGCCTGTGTCGATGCCTTCGTCCGCCGACTCCACGACACCGGCTGGCTCCACAACCACGAACGGATGTGGTTGGCCAGTTGGCTCGTGCATTTCCGAGGCGTCGAGTGGCGGGCCGGGGCCGACTGGTTCCTCTCGCACCTGGTCGATGGCGATCCCGCGAGCAATCACCTCTCCTGGCAATGGGTGGCCGGCACGTTCTCGGCCAAGCCTTACCTCTTCAATCGGGAGAACCTCGAGACCTTCACGGGCGGCAGCCACTGCCGTCGCTGCCCGGTGTTCGGCGCCTGCGACGTGGAGGGGAGCTACGAGGATCTCGCGGAGCGGTTGTTCAGCGCCGGTGCGGGCCCGCGTTCGACCCCGACGCCCTCGATTCGGCCGGCACCACCCTGGCAGCCGGGCGATCGCCCGCCGGCCGTCGATCAGCCGCTGGTCTGGCTGACGCTCGACTCGGCGTCGGCAAACGCCCCGGCGGCGGCCGCGCATCCGGCCGCGCCGCGGATCTTCGTGGTCGATGCCGACTGGCTGACCGAGGAGCGGCCCTCGCTCAAACGCCTCGTCTTTCTTTGGGAGTGTCTGGCGGACGTGCCGGCGGTCGAGATCCACGTCGGCGATCCGCGGGCGATCCTGCCCGCGCGGGCGGCGGCGCTTGGCTGCGACGGCGTCGCCGTCGCCGACACCCCCTGCCCGCGCGTCCGGGCGGCCGCCGCTGCGGTCGCCCGCGAGTGGCCGATCGTCGTGCACGAGTGGCCGGCCTTCTGTGACCGTGGCCGGGTCAAGGATCTGGCGAGGTTCTCCCGCTACTGGCAGAAGGTGAGCGGCTCGGCCATGCGGCCAACGCCGTCGTGATCGCGGGGGCGAAGCGATCCCAGGGCGGCTGGTGCGGCGGCGGCGCGGTGAACGCGAGCCGCTCGCCGGTGCTCGGGTGCGGCAGGGCGAGCGCCGCCGCGTGCAGGCCCAGCGATGGCTCGGCGGGGGAGCCGGCGTTCGTGCGGCCCGCCGCGGCGTAGAGCCGGTCGCCCACGATCGGGCAGCC
>CAXNGP010000130.1:0-6079 GCA_964201845.1 Pirellulales bacterium | reverse complement strand
AAGGCGTGCGGTTCGTGCACCTCTTCGACTGGGGCTGGGACTTCCACGGTACCAATCCCGGCGAAGACATCCGCGACGGCCTTACGAAGAAGGCGGCCACGTTCGACAAGCCGGCCGCGGCGTTGATCGAGGATCTCGAGCGGCGGGGGCTGCTCGAGGACACGCTCGTGCTCTGCACCGGCGAGTTCGGCCGCACGCCCTTCCGCGAGGGCCGCACGGCCGGGGGCAGCATCCTCGGCCGCGACCACTACCCCGATTGCTACACCGTCTGGATGGCCGGGGGCGGGGTGAAGGGGGGCCACGTGCACGGCGCGAGCGACGATCTTGGGTTCAAGGTGGCGAGCGATCCGGTGCACGTGCACGACCTGCAGGCCACGATCCTCCACCTCCTGGGCTTCGACCACACGAAGCTCACCTGGCGGTTTCAGGGCCGCGACTTCCGGCTCACCGACGTGCACGGCCACGTCGTCCGGGAGATCCTGGCCTGAGCGACCGCGGGCCGGTGCGGGGCGACTCGGCTGCAGTCGGCGGCCGACCGCGGCCGTCTGGTCACCAATCGTCGGTGCGGAAGGGGGAAGCGGGGAGTCCGGCGCGGTTGTAGAGATTCGCCCCGTCGGGGTTCATCGAAAAGGCGTAGCGGACCGCCACGGGCTTGGGCACGGCGGGGCAGGAGACCACGACTGCGTCGCCCTCGATCACGGCGTCTGCCCAGTGCCACTTTCGGTCCTCGCCGGCGATGGCGAACCGGCGGAGCTTGGCGTCACGGTCTTCCACGGCCGGCGTCCGGCCCTGCTTGCGGCCGACCATCAGCCCGCCACCGAGGTGGTCGAACGACAGCCGCGCCTGGTTGCCGGCGACCGCCAGCGACTTGAACAGCGGCCCCGAGGGAATGACCTCGCGTTTGCCGTAGTCGTGGTGCAGGGCCCAGCGGGCCAGTCGTGCGCCGACGTCGAACTTGTTTCGGGGGTGGATGTCGCCCCGGGCCTCGAACGGCACCGTATCGATGATCACGGCCATGCCGGTGCGGGGGATGGCGAGCGCGTGACGCTGCGCCTCCCGCAGGCGGGCCCAACCATCGCCGCCGGCCGGATCGTCGGAGGGATTCTGGAAGCTCGCCAACTGCACGAAGTAGAACGGAAGGTCGTCACGACCCCAGGTCCGCCGCCAGCCGCCCACGAGCGCCTCCATCTTCTGGCGGTAGGAGTCTCCCTCGCCACCGTTGGACTCGCCCTGGTACCAGAGGAATCCCTTGACGGGAAACCGCGCCAGCGGATGGATCATGCCCCGATACATCGCTCCCCAGCCGCCGGCGGCCGGATGGCCCGGCAGTGCGGGCGGAGCCGGCAACGCCTCCAGGGGGCCGCCGGCCGCGACCGTTCCGCGGGCGGCTTTGAGCCACCGTTCCAACTCGTCGAGTTTCCCGGTGAGCGCGCCGCGGTGGGCCTCGATCGCCCCCCGCTGCGCCGTCACGGCCCCGGCGAGTTCGGGCACGAGATCCATGCCCGCAGGCGGAATCCAGGGCTCGATCGGCGTGCCCCCCCAGTTGTCGTCGAGCAGGCCGATCGGCACGCCCGTGGCCGCCTGCACGTCCCGCGCGAAGTACAGCCCCACCGCGGTGAAGCCGCCGGCCGTCGCCGGCGAACAGACCTGCCAGGGCGTGGCGGCCGGTGCATCATCCGCCGGGACGGCCGATTGCACGTGGTTGAACTTGATCCGGCGGATGTCAGGGTGGTTGGCCGCGGCGATGTCGTCGGCCGCATCGCTTTGGGACATGGCCCATTCCATGTTCGACTGGCCGCCACACAGCCACACGTCCCCGATCACCACGTTTCGCAGCCGGAGCGAGTTCTTGCCCGTCACGAGGAGTTCGAGTCCCTTGCCCTCGGCCCGCGCGGGCAACGCGACGACCCAGTGGCCGTCGGGATCGGCGACCGCCGTGGCCTCGGTGCCGGCGAGCGCGACCCGCACCGCTTCGCCGGGAGCGGCCCAGCCCCAGACGCTGATGGGCTGATCCCGTTGGAGCACCATGTCGTCGGTGAAAATCCGCGGCAGCCGGACGTCGGCCCGACCGACGACGGCCAGCGTGGCGAGGACAAGGGCGAGGGCATAACGCATGGCGGATTCTCGCGGGGAGAGAGGGAATCGAACACCTGATCCGGTCGAAGCCGGAGTTCGGCGTCAGGGGACGATCGTGGGATTGTATGCTGCCAGGGGGTGTGTCGGCAGCCCGTCGGAACCCGCTGGAGATCCGCGCCATGACGCGCACGATGCTCACGTCGTTCCTGCTCCTGGCGGTCGCCGCCGGAGCGCCGGCCAGCCGGGCCGCGGAGCCCGGCCGGCCGAACATCGTCTGGATCGTCGTGGACGACATGTCGGCCGACTTCGGCTGCTACGGCTCCACGGTCGTCCCCACGCCACACGTCGATCGGCTCGCCGCCGAGGGCACGCATTTCTCCCACGCCTTCGTGACGGCGCCCGTCTGCTCCCCCTGTCGCTCGGCGCTGATCACGGGCATGTATCAGACCACGATCGGAGCCCACCACCACCGCAGCGGTCGCGGCACGGTGAAGATCGAACTGCCCACGGGCGTGCGGCCGGTGCCTGCGATCCTCCAGCAGGCCGGCTGGTACACCTGCATCGGCGACGGGCTTCCTGGCGCGGAAGCCAAGCGCGGCCGACCGCAGGGCCTCGGCAAGACCGACTACAACTTCGAGTGGGACCCGGCGATCTACGACGGCGAGGACTGGGCGGGCCGCAGGCCCGAGCAGCCGTTCTTCATGCAGGTGCAGTTGCCCGGCGGCAAGCTTCGCGATGGTCCCGGAGGCCTCGAGCGGGTGCGGGCCGAGGCTGCCGAGGCATTCGGGGCGGCAACCGCTCCGGCTGCGGTGACGTTGCCCCCCTATCTGCCGCGTGATCCGGTGCTCCTGGCCGACCGGGCCGCGTACCTCGATGCGGTGCGGCTGACCGATGCCCACGTGGGCCGCGTGCTGGCCCGGCTCGAGGCCGAAGGGATTCTCGACCAGACGCTCGTGATCTTCATGACCGACCACGGCATCAGCCACGTGCGGGCCAAGCAGTTCCTCTACGACGAGGGAACGCACGTCCCGTTCGTGGTGCGCGGCCCCGGGATTCCGCGGGGCGAGGTCCGTGAGGATCTGATCGAGCACATCGATACGCCCGCGCTCTCGCTAGCCGCGGCCGGCTTACCGATCCCGGTGGCCATGCAGGGACGAGACGTGTTCGCCAAGGGGTATGAGCCCCGCGACGCTGTGTTCGCGGCGCGCGATCGGTGCGACGAGACGGTGGACCGGATTCGGAGCGTCCGCACGCCCGACTGGCTCTACATCCGCAACTTCCATCCCGGCCGGCCGCTGCTCCAGCCCAACGCCTACAAGGACGCCAAGCCCACGCTGATCGCCCTCCGGGCCCTGCAGGCGTCGGGCAGCCTCGACCCGGCCACGGAGCGGCTGCTGTTCGCCCCCACGCGGTCGCCCGAGGAGCTCTACCGTTGGCGGGAGGACCACTGGCAGCTCGACAACCTCGCGGCCGACCCCGCCCACGTCCAGACGCTCGCCGCCCTCCGCGACCGCCTCGACCGCTGGATGGCCGAGACGGGCGACCGGGGTCCCGAGCCGGAAGCGATGTACGAGAGCGACATGAAGGTCTACGTTGGAAAGGGCAATCCCAAGGTCGAGGCCACCATCGCCACGATGAAGCGGTGGGCCGCCGAGGGGAAGTGACGCTGCTCGCTCAGCCGGCCGCCGCGGCAGCGGTCCTGGGTGGCGTCAGTGCCTGACCGATCGCGTAGCCCACGATCGAGAAGCCCAGGCCCCAGAAGTCGCTGGGCACCGTCGTGATGGCCGTGAACACGGCCTCCGGCAGCCGGCCGTCGAGGTGCTCGACCGTGAAGGCCAGCAGCCAGGCGGTGAATCCCATGAGCATCGAGAGCAGCGCCGGGAGAACCCCCCGTGGTTTGCCATAGATGCCCATCAGCACCGGCACGAACAGGGCCGTGAGTTGGATCGAGAGCGCCACGTCGAGCAACTGCATCAGCGACTTGCCCCAGAGCGCCATCACCACGCCGCCGAGCGAGACGAGCACCACGCAGAGCCGGTCGCGCAGCAGGCCATTGCCCTTGAAGGCCGGCAGCCGCGCGAGCAGGTTGTGGCCGAGGATCGTGGCCGGGGCGAGCACGGCGCTCGTGGCGGTGGAGACCACCATCGACATCACCGCGATCACGAACACCACGAGCATCGCCGGGGAGAGGTATTCGCCGGCCAGGAAGCCGACCGGGTCGAGGTCACCCTCCGGGTGCGTGACCAGCGAGGCCAGGCCGAGCGTCACGGGGATCATGCCGAACACGAAATACAGGACCCCCGCGAGGATGCAGGCCTGCATGGCGGTGTTCGGGCTCTTCGAGGCGAACACCCGCTGCTGGAGATCCTGCCCCGGAATGTTGCCGAACAGCCCGGTCGCCCAGGCCGCCAGCCAGGGCAGGATGGCGGCCAGGCTCGCCTCGGCCGGTACGAGCCGGAGGTGGTCCGGGTGGGTCTTCGCCACGCTGCCGTACACGACGGCCAGGCCGCGGATCGGGTCGCCGTCACCCAGCCGGGCATCGGAGAGCGTGGCGACCACGAGGACGACGAGTCCGGCCAGTCCGATCACGATCTGGACCGTGTCGGTGAGCGTCACCGACCACATGCCGCCGATCATCGTGTAGGCCAGGGTGACGGCGGCCACGGCCAGGATGCCGCCGACCATCGGCATCCCGAAGTAGAGTTCGAGGATCTTGGCCAGCGCGAGGTACTGCAAGGCGATCCAGGAGAAATAGCTCGGCACCTGGATGCAGGCCCCCACGATCTCGGCGGCCTGGCCGTACTTCACGCGGTAGAAGTCGGCCATGGTGTAGAGCTCCATCTTCCACAGCGGCCGCGCGAAGAAGATGCCCGCCAGCACGAGCGTGCCCGCGCAGGCGAACGGGTCGAGCACCACGCCCAGCAGGCCCTCCTCGCGGGCCGCCCCCGCCGCGGCAAACATCGCCGCCGCGCCGAACCACGTCGCGATCAGGGTGCCCCAGGCCAGGAACAGCGGCAGCCGCCGGCCGGCGACGACGTAGTCGGCCTCGTCCTTGACCTCACCCGTGGCGTAGATGCTGATCGCCAGCAGAAAGATCACGTAGCCGCCGATCGCCCAGGCCAGGAGCCGGACCGTGCCGGGATCGAGCGAGAGCGTCGGCACGTCGCCTTGGGCGAAGAGCGGCATCATGCGGCGGTTGGCAAGGGAGGCCGGACCGCTGAGCAGTCCGTGGGCGGCGGGAGTCTAGCGTACCGCTGCCGCTCCCGGGAAAGCCCGCCGGCCCGCTACCGCGGCGCCTCGGGAACGACGAGGTCGTCGAGGACGCCCGGCGGTGAAAGGCGGTCAGCGGCCGGCCTTGGCTCGGGCGATGAGAAAATCCACCAGTTCCTGGCAGCGGAAGAAACCCTCCCAGAAGTTGTGGCCCTGCCCCTTGGCCACGATCAGGTTCACGAGGTCGCCCTTGCCGACCGCCTCGTAGGTCTGCTTCAGCCGCAGCGAGTTGGGCTCGAGCGGCACGACCTTGTCGTCGTCGCCATGGATGATGCAGACCGGCACGCCCGCGTTCGCCGCCACGGCGATCCGCTCGATCGGGCAGAGTTCGGCAGCCTTGGCCGCGAGTTCGACGGGCGGCAGCCCGTAGGCCGGCGCGGCCTTCTCGAGGCCGGGATACGTCCGCCAGTCGTAGACGGGATAGATGCCGCCGATCCCGGCGGTGAGGTCGGGATGCGCGATCGCCCAGGCCGAAGCCCAGAGGCCGCCACGGCTGCGACCGAGCAGGGCCGGCTGCTTCGAGTAGCCGCGGCGGACCATCTCGGCGTGGAGCGCCTCGGCGGCCGCGACGCCCGTCGGGCTGCCGTACGACTCTCCCGTGTCGACGCCCGCGACGGCCACCCCCGCCTTCGTGAACTGCTCGTGCATCCACCGCTCAGCCGTGTCGGGATAGGCCGCGAGCGTGGGCGCGTAGAGGATCCAGGGTTTTGATTCCGCGGGCACCGCGGCGTCG
>CAXNGP010000129.1:0-6090 GCA_964201845.1 Pirellulales bacterium | reverse complement strand
GAAACCGAGCGCAGCAAGGATTGCGTAGCGAGGTTTCCTCCGAGCGACCGGAGGGCAGGATGCCCGCAGGGAGCGTCCGGCGAGATGGCACGGGCAACCCCGAGCCGCGCGCGCGGCAGGCCTGCTACGATGCTGCCCCATGAGCGGCTTCCGCACGACTCCCACCGACACCGCGGGCATGCCTCCGGGCATCCCCTACATCATCGGCAACGAGGCGGCCGAGCGGTTCAGCTACTACGGGATGCGGACGATCCTGACCATCTTCATGGTCCGCTACCTGTATTTGATGTCCGAAACGGTGATGCCGGCCATGAGCAAGGCCGAGGCCCAGGAGCACTACCACACCTTTTCGTCCTGGGTCTATTTCTTCCCGATCGTGGGCGCGGTCGTCGCCGACGCCTTCACCGGCAAGTACCGGATCATCATCTGGGTGTCGGTGCTCTACTGCCTCGGCCACCTGGCTCTGGCGTTCATGGGGGGCGGCGGGCTGACGGCCGAAACCTGGCTCTGGCTCGGGCTGTTCCTGATCGCGCTGGGATCCGGCGGCATCAAGCCCTGCGTCTCGGCCCACGTCGGCGACCAGTTCGGCGCGCGAAACCAGCACCTGATGGAGAAGGTCTATCAGTGGTTCTACTTCGCGATCAACTTCGGCTCGACGCTCTCCACCCTGCTCACACCCTGGCTGCTCGAGTGGTACGGGCCGCATATCGCCTTCGGCGTGCCGGGCGTGCTGATGGCGATCGCCACGCTGATGTTCTGGCTGGGCCGCAACCAATACATCCACGTGCCCCCGGGCGGAACGGCCTTTCTCGCGGAGGTCTTCAGCCGCGCCGGGATCCTGACGATCCTCCGGCTCTCGCTCGTCTACCTCTGCATCGCGGTGTTCTGGGCGCTGTTCGACCAGACCAGCTCAGCCTGGGTGCTCCAGGCGGAAGACATGGACCTCCGCTGGCTCGGCATCGACTGGCTCCCCTCGCAGATCCAGGTGCTCAACCCGATTCTCGTGATGGTGATGATCCCGCTGTTCCAGTTCGTCGTCTATCCGGCGATCGACCGCCTGTTCCGGCTCACGCCGCTGCGGAAAATCGGCCTGGGGCTGTTCCTGATGGCCGCCGGCTTCGGCCTGTCCGCGGTCGTGCAGGGCTGGATCGACGGCGGCGGCCGGCCGAGCGTCGCCTGGCAGTTCTTCGCCTACTGCATCGTCACGGCGGCCGAGATCATGGTCTCGATCACGGGCCTCGAGTTTTCCTACGCCCAGGCTCCGAAGACGATGAAGTCGGTGATCATGGCGGTCTGGCTGTTGTCGATCTCGCTGGGCAACTATGTGACCGCGGCGGTGAACCACTGGATCCAGGTGCCGGGAATCAACGCGCTCGTGGCCCGGGCCGCGGAGCTCGCCCCGACGCCGGCCGGAACGGCATCGACGGTGGGCGGCTGGAACCTGCGGGTCACCGATCCGGTGAAGCGGGACGCGTGGACCGTTGTCGCCGAGACGGAGCCCGTCCGCGAGATCCGCCTCGCCGGCGGCGACGACTCATTCGACACGGCCGACGACGTCGTGCTGTCGTTCAACCGGTTCGCCGGCCTCCTGGGCGTCACGACGCCGGAAGACGGGCCGCTCCTCGCGGCGAAGCAGCGGGTCGATGCCGCCTTCTTCGCGTCGGCCGACGGTGGCGCCACCCTGGAGATCCCCGGCGACGACGAGGGTGCCACGCTCGTCGCCGGCGTGGCCGACTCGGGAGGCCGGCCGCTCCGCTACCGCCGGATCACCCGCGACCGCTACCGGCTCGTCGCCGACGGCCCCGATCGCGAGCCCTTCACCCGCGACGACGTGGTGCTCGCGGCCACGGCCGTGCGGGCCGATCCCGCGGAGGCGGCCCGGCTGAAGAGCAAGCCGTTGACCTGGCGGGAGAAGCGGCTGATCAAGCTCAAGGGAGACGAGGGGCGGCGCGAGGTGGAGGCGGCCCGGGGCGAGGCTCCGGAGACGACCGTGGCCCACGACATCACGGTCGGCGGCCTGACGACGCTCGAGGGGGCCGCGTATTACTGGTTCTGGACCGGCTGCATGCTCGCCGCCGCGGTGGCATTCGTGCCCATCGCCCTCTTCTACCGGGGCCGCCCGCACCTCCAGGACGAGCCGGGCAGCGACTGAACGCTCCACGGCGTACACTGCTCGACGGGTCGCGGTCAGGTACGGTGCCTTCCGCCGCCGGCAGCCGCGGCGGGCCTCGCCGCAGGGATGGTCGCTCCGTGTCTACGACGTGCGTGCTCGAGGTGATGCAGGGCCCGCAGGCCGGTACACGGTTTCGGCTGGAGCCCGGGCGGACCATCGTCGGCCGGCATCCGTCCTGTGGCATCGTGCTCGACGCGGTGTCGGTGAGCCGGCAGCATGCCGCCATCGAGGTCGAGGGCAACCAGGCCTGGATCGAAGATCTGGGCAGCCGCAACGGCACGGCGGTGGACGGCCGGCGAATCTCGGGCCGCCACACCCTGAGCGATGGCCAGCACCTGCGGATCGGCGACCAGCGGCTGGCGTTCTCGTCGAGCGCCCCGCTGACGGTGGAACACCTGCTCGGGTCGGGCGCCTTCGCGATCGGCGACCTGGTCGAGGAAGGCGCCGATTCGGTGATCCTGTCCGCGGTCGAAGTTCCGGTCCGGCCGGAACTCGCCGCCGGCGACCCCGAGAAGCTTCTCCGGGCGGCCGGCGGGCTCGATCGGGCGATCGGCGCGTCGGTGGTGCTCGAGGAGGTCCTCCCGCGCACGCTCGACGGGTTGTTTCAGATCTTTCCCCAGGCGGAACGCGGCTTCCTGCTGCTTGTCGAGCCCGAGTCGCGGCGGCTGGTGGTCCGCGCGAGCAAGTTCGCCCCGACGGTGGAGGCCGGGCCGCTCCTGCTCAGCCGCTCGCTGATGGACCGCGTCATGCAGTCGCGGCAGGCCCTGCTGTCGGCCGACGTGTCGGCCGACAGCGGCATCGATGTCCGCGACAGCGTGGCCGACTGCGGGATCCGCTCGGTGATGTGCGTGCCGTTCCTGCGGGCCGATGGCGACGTGCTGGGCGTGCTCCAGCTCGACCGCCGTGACACCCGCACGCCCTTCCACCGCCACGATCTCGATCTGCTGGCCGGCGTGACAACGCAGGTGACGCTGGCGATCGAGCAGGCGCAGGCCCACGAAGAGCGGCTGTCCCGCGAGCAGTTGCGGCGCGATCTCGAGCTCGCCAACCGCGTCCAGCAGGCGCTCCTGCCGTCCCGCCCCCCGGAGATCCCGGGCTACGAATCGTTCGACTATTACGAACCGGCCCGGCAGATCAGCGGCGACTTCTTCAGCTACGTGCCATTGCCGGGCGGTCGGACGGCGGTGGTGCTGGCCGACGTGTCGGGCAAGGGCATGTCGGCGGCGCTCGTGATGGCCGCCCTCGCGGCGGACGTGCGGTATTGCCTGGCGAGCGAGTCCGACGTGGCGACGGCCGTGGGCCGGATGAACGAGAGCTTCTGTCGCGCCGGCTGGGACGACCGCTTCGCCACGTTCGTGGTGGCCGTGCTCGACCCCGCGACGCATCGGCTTTCCCTCGTGAACGCCGGTCACATGCCGCCGCTGCTCCGAACCGCGGCGGGAGATGTCGCGGCGATCGGCATCGAGGCGGCCGGCCTGCCGCTCGGCGTCGATCCGGAAACGGCCTACCAGGCGACGGACGTGCGCTTTCCGGCGGGAGCGACGCTCGTCTGCTACACCGACGGCATCAGCGAGGCGCTCGACCACGCCCAGCGACCCTACGGGATCGAGCGGCTCACCCGCGTCGTCGCGGTGGCCGAGGGCGCCGGTGACGCGGGCCGCAGGATCCTCGCCGACGTCGAACGACACGCCGCGGGCCAGGTCCGCAGCGACGACATCTGCCTCGTCTGCCTGAGCCGTGCGCTATGATGCCCGCCGACCGCGGCTGACTGGGCAGGAGACACAGGCTGAGACGGGCTGGCCGGGCCGGTAATCCGGGCTTGCGGCGGTGCGTCAGGGCGTGCTACCAACCCTGCCGCGCGGGTGCCTTCCGGCTCGCTCTGCGCAACGACGAGATGGAGTTCGTGATGGATCGCGAGAAGGATCTCGCTTCGGCCGTGGCTTGCCGCTGTGAGGCGATTGGCGAAGCCGTCGGCCTGCGCCGCTCCACGGGCATTGACTTCGTGCGGAACGTGATCGACGCCTTTCCGGCTGCGGGCTCCGCCCCGGCCGCGGATCGCGCCTGGCGGACCCGGGCCTACCTCCTCTCCCAGGCGTTCCACTGCCGGGTGCCGAACGCCGCCGTCAAGCCCCTGCTGCGGGCTGCTTGGAATCGCGGCTCCTTGGCCGCGATCCACGAGGCGCTGCTCTCCTGCCCCGAGTTCCACACCTCGCGTCAGGCGACCGCCAGCCTGGTCATGATCCCAGGCACGCGGCCGGTGATGGACGTCTCCTATACGACCCAACTCGGCTTCACGAGCGGCATCCAGCGGGTCGTCCGCAGCCTCGCCCATCACCTTCCGGACGCGGCCCCCGGCAGCACACTCGTCCGCTGGGACGACCACACGAGCGGCTTCGTGCCGCTCGATGCGAGCGAGGCCGAAGCCCTGGCACGGCCCGCTGCCCGTGGCCCCGGCGAGGCCGGCCTGAAACCGCCGGCCAATCGCCTCGTGCGCGCGCTCGGCCGGCTTGCGGCCTGGCCACGGCGGAGGATCGAACGGACGCTCCGGCGACGCCGGGAGCGGTCCATCATCCGGCAGCTGCGACAGCCGTCGGTGTTCCTCTGGGATCACGCGCTGCTGCTGCCCGAGCTGATCGGCGGCGAGGCCCACATCGAGGCGCTCGGCCTCCTCGACGACGCCACGCCGGTGCGTTCCACGCTCGTGTTCTACGACGCCATCCCGATCCGCCGGCCCGAGCTGTTCTCGCCGCTCGCCCACTCGATGTACCTGCGGTCCCTCAGCTTGATCCGCCACGTGGACGCGATCTCGTGCATCAGCGAGACCGTTCGCGACGACCTGGAACGACTGCTCGCCGTGATGCCCCGGCGCGGTCCGCGGCCGGCCGTCGGGGTGCACTATCTGGGGGCCGACTTTCCGATCCGTGCCGCGCAGCCGGCGCCCGCGTTCGACCGGCCCGTGGTCCTCTGTGTCGGCACGATCGAGCCCCGCAAGAACCAGGCCCAGATCCTGCGGGCGATGGTCGAGGCGCAGGCCGCCGGGGCCCGGTTCACCGGCGTGTTCGCCGGAAACGCCGGCTGGCTCAACGGGGCCTTCCGCGGGGAGTTCGCCGCCGCCGTCGCGGCCGGACACAGCCTGGCCCTGCACGAGCATCTCGACGACGGTGCGCTCCACGAGCTCTACGAGCGGGCGGCCTTGACCGTCTACTGCTCCATCGACGAGGGCTTCGGCCTGCCGATCATCGAGAGCCTGCGCCGCGGCCGCCCCTGCATCACGAGCGACCGGGGCAGCATGCGGGAGATCGCCATCCGGACCGGCGGCTGCGTGCTGGTCGATCCCGAGGACACCGCGGCGATCGCCGCCGCGATCCACAAGCTCGCCGCCGACGCCGACACCCGCAGCCGGCTCGCCCGCGAGGCCGCGGCGGCCACCTGGCCTTCGTGGCGTGACTACACCGAGACGCTCGTCGAATTCGCCCGCACCGCCCCAGCCGGCAGCTGCCGGGCCGCCTGACCCCCACCCCTTCGCACCAGGAGCATGAGCATGCACGTCGCCGTCCTCGCCGGGGGCATGGGCACCCGGCTGGCTGAGGAGACCGAGATCCGCCCCAAGCCGATGGTCGAGATCGGCGGCCGGCCGATCCTTTGGCACATCCTCGCCCACTACGCGTCTTTCGGCCTGCGCGACTTCTCGATCGCCCTGGGGTACAAGGGCGACCACATCAAGCGGTTCTTCGTCGATTGCGCCGAACTCATGGGGAGCATGACGGTCGACCTGGGCTCGGGCCGGGTGAATCGCGTCGATGCGGCCACGCTCGACTGGCGGGTGCACCTCGTGGACACGGGGGCCGAGACGAACACCGGCGGCCGCGTGAAGCGGCTCCGCGACTGGCTGGGCAGCGGCACGTTCCTGCTCACCT
>CAXNGP010000128.1:0-6135 GCA_964201845.1 Pirellulales bacterium | reverse complement strand
GAGCGGGCCGACGGCGATGTCGAAGGCCCCGGCCGAGCGATCCCGAACCGCCTCGGCCGCGGCGAGCACGCGCCACAGGTCGGCCCCGACGGCCACCGGCTCGGGCGTCGGGGCGGCGAGCGAGAGCCGCGACAGCTCGCTTTCGGGATCGTAGTCGGAGAGCACCCGTTCCAGCCGCTCGATCTCGGCGAACGCCGCGGTGATCGCCTCGGAGCCGGCCGCGCGACTCGCCGCGTGCACCGTGATCGTCCAGGGCGCCCCCATCAGCCGCCGCGACTCGCTGACCCGCACGGCCGGGCCCTCCGACAACCGCGGCCCGCAGCCGCCCAGCAGCCAGACCGCCAGCGCGGCGGCCGAGGTCGCGCGATACAATGCCGGCTTCATGAGCGAATCGATCTCCATGCCGCCCGTCGCGATCACGTTCGAGTGCACGCCGCTGCGGAGCGTACCCCGGCTCGACATCCCGCTCGACGCTTCGCCCGGCTACCGGGCCCGGCTCGAACGGATGCAACGCGCCGTGGCCGCCCACGGCACCCGCAACGCCTACTACCTCACCGACGGATCCTGCACGTTCCGTTTTACCAACGATCCGGCGTCGGGCTGGATCCGGTTTCGGCTGGAGGGCACCGTCTTCACCGACGACGCCGACCTCCAGACCACCGGCAGCGACCTGGAGATCGCGCTCGACGTCGAGACCTGCGACTGGCTCACCCAGCCGGCCGTGGAGTGGCTCACGGTCTCGGCCAAGCACGCGGTGGAAACCGAGTTCGACCGCTACATCGCCGCCGGCGACCTGGCCAAGGCCCGCGAACGGCTCGCCCGCGAGCAGGCGAAGATCGACGAGGCCGGCGGCTACCTCGGCATGAACCTTTGATAAGGTTGCACGGCCATCCATGGCCCGTGCAACCTAGGCGGCCCTCCGGCCGCCGGCCGCACCTCCGGGCGGCCGTGTTCGTGCGCGTTTTCAGCGCGCTGTGTGCTATCAGACGAATCGGGAGTCGACTGCGGAAGGGGACACTCCCCTGCGGGCACAGTCCCCCTCCATCGTTGGACTGCGAGGGGTGGCCCATGCCGATCGAGCGGCGTTGCTGGCCAAGCGCAGCAAGGATTGCGTAGCGAAGGCCAGCATCGAGCGAGCGGAAGGCAGGATGCCTGAAGCGAGCGTCCGGCGAGATGGCATGGGCCACCCCGAGCCTGCGTCACCCGAGACTTCGTGCGCAATGCCGAGCCTGCGTCACCCACGACGGTGCCCGTCACCCGGCGGTGCGGATTTCGAGGAGCACACTCTCGTTGTCGGTGCCCCGGAGCGGCCAGGAGGCGATCCGCCGGATCGAGACCTTCTTGCCCAGCCGCTTGGCCCGGGCCTCGGCCAGCTCTTCCTCCCACCGCGGCCCCTTGATCACGAGCAGGCGGCCGAAGGATCCCGCGATCGGCTCGAACCAGCCGAGCAGTTTGGCCAGCGGCGCCACGGCCCGCACGACAAGCGTATCGAAGCGGTCACGGCCCGCCGGGCGACTGGCGACGAGCTCCTGGGCCGGCGCCGCATGAACGGGGATCGCGAGCCCCAGCTCACGGACGATCTCCGCCACCGCCCGCGCCTTCTTGGCCACGCTGTCGGCCAGCTCCACCCGCAGGTCTGGCCGGAGGATCGCGAGGATCACGCCCGGCACGCCCCCGCCGGTGCCCACGTCGAGCACCCGCTCGCCGTGCGCCAGGTGCGGAAGCAGGGCCGCCGCGTCGCCCACGTCCCGCGACACGAATCGTCCCACGTCGGTGTGCCGGGTGAGATTGAGCTTCTCGTTCCAGGCCCAGAGGGTGGTCGCATAGGTGGCCAGCCGTTCCGCGGACCCCGGGGGCAGTGGGATCCCGAGCCGCGCGGCCTCGCCGGCGATCGCCCCGGCGACGTCGCCGGGGGCGGGAGCACAGGCCTCGTGCGGGGCGTCACTCACCGGATGAACAGCATCTCGCGGTAGGTGGGCAGCGGCCAGAGGTCGTCGGGCAGGATCGCCTCGAGCTGGTCGGCCGTCTCCCGCACCGCGACCATCGCCGGAATCACGTCGTCGTGGAAGTGGGCCATCTCCGCCCGCACGTCGCCGCCCTGGTGGCAGGCCGCCTTCTCCAGGCCCTCGATCCGGCCCTCCAGGTCGCCCACCAGCTTCATTAGCTTCTCGAGCGTGCCGAGGTGGGGCGACTGGCCGAGGGCCTTGAGCTTGGACGCGATGTCGACGAGCTCGCCCTGGTAGCGGTAGGCCGCCGGCAGGAGCATCGTCTTGGCGATCTGGATCGCGGCCTGGGCCTCGGTGTTGAGGTCCTTGCAGTACCGTTCCATGTAGATCTCGTAGCGGCTCCGCATCTCCCGCTCGGAGAGCACGCCGTACTTGGCGAACAGCGCCAGATTGGCCGGCGCGACGAGCACGTCGAGCGCTTCGGGCGTGGCCTTGAGGTTGGGCAGGCCCCGGCGCTTCGCCTCGACCTGCCACTCCTCGGAGTAGCCGTTGCCGTTGAAGATCACCCCCTTGTGGTCGGTGATGATCTTCTGGAGCAGCTTCTCCACCGCGGCCGGGAGCTTGGCCGGGTCGCCGCCGGTGGCCGTCTCCAGCTCGGTCGCCACCCAGTCGAGGCTCTCGGCCACGATCGTGTTCAAGGCCACGAGCGGGCCGGCGATCGACTGGCTGGAGCCCACGGCCCGGAACTCGAACTTGTTGCCCGTGAAGGCGAAGGGGCTGGTGCGGTTGCGGTCGCCGGCGTGCTTGGGGAGCGGCGGCAGCGTGTCGACGCCCACGGAGAGGGTGCCGCTGGCCTTGCTGCCGGTGACCTTGCCCCGCTCGATCTGCTCGAAGACGTCGGCCAGCTGGTCGCCCAGGAAGATCGAGATGATCGCCGGCGGGGCCTCGTTGGCCCCCAGCCGGTGGTCGTTGGCGCTGGAGGCCACCACGGCCCGCAGCACGTCGCCGTGGAGGTGCACCGCGCGGATCACGGCGGCACAGAACACCAGGAACTGCATGTTCTCGTGCGGCGTCTCCCCCGGCTCGAGCAGGTTGCCGAGCTTGCAGCCGAGCGACCAGTTGACGTGCTTGCCGGAGCCGTTGATGCCGGCGAAGGGCTTCTCGTGGAGCAGGCAGGCCATTCCGTACTTCTGCGCGAGGCGGGTCAGGGTCTGCATGATCGACTGCTGGTGGTCGGTCGCGATGTTGGCGTTCTCGTAGACCGGCGCGATCTCGTACTGGCTGGGGGCGACCTCGTTGTGGCGGGTCTTGACCGGCACGCCGAGCTTGTAGAGCTCCCGCTCCGCCTCGAGCATGAAGGCCAGCACCCGCTCGGGGATCGCGCCGAAATACTGGTCCTCGAACTCCTGACCCTTGGGTGGCCGGGCGCCGAACAGGGTCCGGCCGGTCATCACGAGGTCGGGCCGGTTGAAGTAGAAGTTGCGGTCGATCAGGAAGTATTCCTGCTCCGGACCGGCCGAGGCGGTCACCTGGCCGACGTCCTTGTGGCCGAAGAGCTCGAGCACCCGGCGGGCCTGCTTGTCGACCGCCTGCATGCTCCTGAGCAGCGGCGTCTTCTTGTCGAGCGCCTCGCCCGTCCAGGAGCAGAAGGCGGTCGGGATGCAGAGCGTCGTGCCGTTGGGATTGTCGAGGATGTAGGCCGGGCTCGTCGGATCCCAGGCGGTGTAGCCCCGGGCCTCGAACGTCGCCCGCAAGCCCCCCGACGGGAAGCTCGAGGCGTCGGGCTCGCCCTGGATCAGTTCCTTGCCGGAGAACTCGGCGACCGCGGTGCCCTCGCCGGTGGGCGTGAGGAAGCTGTCGTGCTTCTCGGCGGTCAGCCCCGTGAGCGGATAGAAGACGTGGGCGTAGTGGGTCGCACCCTTCTCGATCGCCCAGTCCTTCATCGCCAGGGCCACGGCGTCGGCGATCGAAGGGTCGATCGGCTTGCCGCGCTTGATCGTGGCCTGGAGCGCCTTGTACACGCTCTTGGGCAGGCGGGCCCGCATCTCGGCGTCACCGAAGACGTTGGCCCCGAAGATTTCGCTCGTGGGCGTCTCGCGGAAGTTCCAGGCCTGGCCGGTCGGGCGGTAGGCGTTGATGGCGGCGATCGCACTGGCGCGGGCGGTGGTCATGGCGAGGGTTCCTTTCTGGGGCCGTCAGTGTAGCGGCTGAATCACGGCTGGGGGCGGCGACGCGCTCGCCTCCGCGGGACGCCCAACGCCGGGCCGGCGGGCCTCAGCGGGCGGCGGTCGTGCGGCCCGGGGCTGCGGCCGGCCGGAGCACCGAGCGACGGGCCACCTCGATGGCCGCCGCGAGCACGGCGTCGTCCTGGCGACCCTCTGCGCCGGCCGCGTCGCCGTCGATCGGGCGGGCGGCGGTCACCACCGGCACATCGGGCTCCACGCCCACGCCGCTGAAGGGGAGGCCGCGGGGGGAGAAGAACTTCGCCGTCGTCAGCCGCATCCCCACGCCGGCCGCGTCGAGCGGGAAGATGCCCTGGATCGAACCCTTGCCGTAGCTCCGCGAGCCGACGAGCGTGCCACGGCGATGGTCGCGGATCGCGCCGGCGAGGATCTCGCTGGAGCTGGCCGAGTCGCCGTCGATCATGACGACCAGCGGCATCCGCCACGTGCCGCTCCGGGCGGCGGTGTAGTTGAAGTCTTCCTCGGGGCTGCGGCCCCGCGTGGCCACCACCAGGCCGCGGTCGAGGAACAGGTCGGCCACGTCCACCGCCGCGGAGAGCAGGCCGCCGGGATTGCCCCGGAGGTCGATCACGAGCGCCCGCATCCCGGCGGCGTCGAGTCGCCGCAGCGTGGCGTCGAGGTCGGCGGCGGTCGTCTTTTGGAAGGAGCTGATCTTGACCCGGGCGATTCCGGACGCGGGATCGACGATCGCGGCCTCCTCGATGCTCGGCACCTCCACGTGCTCGCGGCGGACGGTGACTGCGCGGGCCGCCCCGGGGCCGCGAGCCACGGCCAGGGTGACGACCGAACCCTCCGGGCCCTGCAGCAGGTGGGCCGCCTCGTCCACGCTCAGGCCGCCGATCGACCGGCCGCCGACACCGATCAGCCGGTCGCCGGCCCGGATCCCCGCCCGCTCCGCCGGGCTGGCCGGGATCACGTGCACCACGAGCAGCCCGTCCGGCGCGCTCTTAAGCTCGACGCCGAGGCCGACGAAGTTGCCCTCGATCTGCGAATAGAGATCCTCGAGCTGGCCGGTCGTGAGGAAGGCGGAATATTCGTCGAGCCCGCCCACGGCGGCGGCGGCCATCTCCATCAGCGTCACCGCCGGCTGGATGCCGAGGATCGAATGGCTGGCCCGGGCGATCCAGGTGGCGACCGCCTCGGCGTCGGCCTGCGTGGCGGCCGGACGGGTGGCCACGATTCGCTCCACCTGGCCGCGGTAGGCGGCGATCCGCTCGGCGGTGGCCTGCGAGGCGTGGTTGGCGACGAAAGCCGGGTCTTCGAGGGCCACGTCGACCGCCAGCCGGCCCCGGGCCGAGAGCCGCCCGTAGTCCGGATTCTCGACGTGGTGCGAGCTGATCCGGGAAAGCACCTCGCCGTAGGCGCGGCGGGCCTCGGTCTCGGAGAGCAGGGACAGTTGGCGGCGATAGGCCGGCTCGGCGTGCCGCCGGGCGATGTCACAGTGGAGCTTGGCGAGGTCGTATTGCCGCGTCAGGGCCGGGTCGAGCGTGCCCTTGCGAGCGGCCGTCTCGCAGATCTTGACGACGTCGGACCAGCGGCCCTCGTGGACCAGCGCGGTCGTGCGGGAGGCGAGGTCGTCGGGGTGGGCGGCGGCGGCGGTGCCCCCCTGGCCGGCCGGAACCCACTGCAGAAACGATTCCGCCCGCGCCGTGGCCGTCGCCAGGAACACGGCCACCAGCGCGGCGAGAGCCGCACGGGAGCCGCGAATCCTGAGGCTGGAGCAGGCAGCGATCACAGGGCAATCCGTTGGCGGGAGGCCGTTCGACGGGGCGACGGCAACCAGCGGTCTGTCCGTTTTGACCGCCCGCGATTATGGCTCACGGCGAGTGGCCGGGCAAAAGATGGGGCGGCAAAATTCCCGTTTTTCCCGACCGGAAGCCCTTGCCCGAGAGGCCCGGTCGTCACGACCGTCATCACCCGACGCGGCGACACGTTGGTACGATAGA
>CAXNGP010000127.1:0-6140 GCA_964201845.1 Pirellulales bacterium | reverse complement strand
CCTCGAGGCGATCCGGGGGAGTTTCGGCGTCCTCGAGCAGCCCCCGCCCTCGGTCGTCACCAACGCGTTCACCGACCGGGGCGTCGAGCACTGGGTCCGGCTGTTCACCACCGAATTCGACAAGCGAGACCGGGTCGACGGCATGGCCCGGGACCGGATCTGGTACGCGTTGGCCCGGCATGGGATCGAGCTCCCCGTGGCGACGCACGCCGTGCGGCTCACCCCCCTGCCCCGCGCCGAGCCCGAGCCCGTCGAGGCGGCTGTCGCGCGGCGGGCCGCGGCCCTCGCGAGTGCGCCTTTGTTCGCCGGCCTCGGCGACGACCTCACGCGCAGGCTCGCCGCCGAGTCGTTCGATCGCGTGTATGCGATCGGCGAGGCGGTGACGAGGGAGGGTGATCCCGGCGCCAGCATGTTCGTGATCATCTCCGGCCGCGTGGAGGTGACGGTCCGCGCGGGCGACGGGTCGGCGATCCGCCTCGCCGACCTGGGGGTGGGCGAATCGTTCGGCGAGATGTCGCTCCTTACCAACGGCCCCCGGACCGCGACGGTGACCGCCTGCGAGGAGACCCGCGTCATCGAGCTCGACAAGGAGCCGCTCCGGCATGCCTTCGAAGCCAAACCGTCGCTCGTCGAAGAGCTCGGACGGCTGCTCCAGAAGCGGGCCGCCGAGCGCACCCAGGCGATGGTGGGGGCCCCGCCCGCCTCTCCGGAGCAGCAGCAGGATATCTTCCGGACGATCCGTGACTTCTTCTCGCTCTAGGCCCGCTTCACGAGGCAGTGCCCACCATGCGCGTCGAACTACTCCCCTCCAGCCTGCCGCCGAGCGACCTGCAGTTCCTCGTCTCGTTTCTGGTCAACGACGCCGTGGCGATCGACGCCGGACCACTCGGGCTGCTGGCCGATCTGGACCGGCAGCGGCGGGTGCGGCACGTCTTCCTGACCCACGAGCACATCGATCACCTGGCGACCCTGCCGATCTTTCTCGAGAACGTCTACGAGCAAGGGCCCCAGTGCGTGGAGATCCTCGCCGCGTCCGAGGTGCTCGACTTCGTGCACCGCGACATCTTCAACGGCCGCGTCTGGCCCGACTTCTTCGAGCTCTCGACGGCCAGCGACGCCTTCGTCCAGGCCACACCGCTCGAGCCCGGGCGGCCGGTCGTGCGGGCGGGCCTGTCGATCACCCCCCTGACCGTCTCGCACGGCGTGCCCACGCTCGGCATGCTCGTCGACGACGGCACCGCGGCCGTGGCCTTCCCCTCCGACACCGGCCCGACCGACGCCTTCTGGCATCACCTCGCGGCGGCACCTCGACTCGACGCGGTGTTCCTCGAGGTGAGCTTTCCCAACGCCCTGGCCGAACTGGCGACGCTGACGGGTCATCACTGCCCCGCGACCTTCGCGGCCGAGATCCGCAAGCTCGACCGCCCCGCGCGCTGGTTGGTCGTCCACCGCAAGCCCCGCTACGCCGCCCAGATCGCGGCCGAACTGGCGGCCCTCGACCTGCCGGGCGTGGAACTCGTGCGTCCCGGCCAGCCGCTCACCTTCTGAGCCTGCCGGTGGCGGAAGAACCCATCCGACGTCAACCCGTGCAGGCCGGATGGTTAGGATGCCGCCCGCGGTGCGGTTGCCGTGAATGACCAGCGGCTGCCTCTCCCATGATGCCAACCCTCCCGCGTCGGATCGTGATTGCTGCCCCTACGACACCCGCCGCGGCCCCGGCGGGCTGGTGACGGGGTCGGCCTTCGGCCAGCTCTCCTACGGCTGCGACGCGGTCGCGACCTTCTGAACCGTAGCCGGGGAATGCTCCCGAGTCGGATCGCCGACGGCGCATGTCGTCTCGACCGGACAGGGCGAGACACGCCAGATGTCACGGGCGTATTCCGCGATGGTGCGGTCGCTGGAGAACTTGCCAGCCTTGGCCACGTTGCGAATCGCCATGGCCGCCCAGCGGTGCGGGTCGCGGGAGAGTGCCCAGGCCCGTTCCTTGGCCGCCATGTAGGAGGCCAGGTCGGCGAGGTGCATGTAGTGGTCGCCGTGATACAGGAGCGCCTCCCGAATCGGCTCGAACGCCCCCGGCTCCTCGTGGCAGAAATGGTTGTTGAAGATCAGGTCGAGCGCGGCCCGAACCTCCGGCTCGTGGTGATAGTGCCACTGGGGGCTGTACCAGCCGCGGCTGCCGGCGACCTCGTCGGCCGAGAGCCCGAACATCATGATGTTCTCCTCGCCGACCTCGGCGGCGATCTCCACGGTCGCCCCGTCGCGGGTGCCGACGGTGAGGGCGCCATTGAGCATGAACTTCATGTTGCTCGTGCCGCTGGCCTCGTAGCCTGCGGTCGAGATCTGTTCGGAGATGTCGCTTGCAGGAATCAGCCGCTCCGCCAGGCTGACCGAGTAGTTGGGGAGAAATTCCACCCGCAGCCGGCCCCTGACCGTCGGATCATGGTTCACGACCCGGCCGATCGAGGTGATCAGCCGGATGATCACCTTGGCCAGGTGGTAGGCGGGCGCCGCCTTGCCGGCGAACAAATGGGTCTGCGGCGGGAGGTCGAGATGGGGGTCGTTCCGCAGCCGGTTGTAGGTCACCACGATCCCCAACGCTGCCAGCAACTGCCGCTTGTACTCGTGAATCCGCTTGATCTGGGTGTCGAACAGGGTCGTGGCGTCGAGCTCGATGCCATGCGTCTCGGTGAGCCAGTCGACGAAGCGGCGCTTGGCCTGGCGCTTGGCGTTGAGGAACTGGCCGCGGAATCCTGCATCGTCCGCGAACGGCAGGAGTCGCTCCAGCTGCGAGAGGTCGGTGATCCACCCCGGGCCGATCGCCTCGGTGATCAGGTCGGCGAGCGGCGGATTGGCGACCAGCAGCCAGCGCCGCGGCGTGATCCCGTTGGTCTTGTTGCTGAACCGCTCGGGATACATCTGGGCAAAGTCGCGGACGGTCGTCTCTCGCAGCAGTTGGGTGTGGATCGCGGCAACCCCGTTGGTGCTGTGGCTGCCGACGATGGCCAGGTTGGCCATCCGGACCCGCTGCTGACCCTCCTCGCCGATCAGGCTCATCCGCGCGACCCGGTCCTCATCGTCCGGGAACTCACGTCGCACCTCATCGAGGAACCGGCGGTTGATCTCGTAGATGACCTCCAGGTGCCGCGGCAAGAGCGCGGCGAACAGGGCGACCGGCCACTGCTCGAGAGCCTCGGGCAGCAGCGTGTGGTTGGTGTAGGCGAGCGTGCGGACCGTGAGGTCCCAGCTCTCATCCCAGCCGAGGCCGGCCTCGTCCAGCAGAATCCGCATCAACTCCGCGACAGCCATCGCTGGGTGCGTGTCATTGAGCTGGATGGCGACCTTGTCCGGCAGCTGATGCCACTCGTTGCCGCGGTGACGGAATCGCCGCACGATGTCTGCCAGAGAGCAGCGAACGAGGAAGAACTCCTGGATGAATCGCAGCGAGCGGCCCCGCGGAGTCGAGTCGTCCGGGTAGAGCACCCGGGTAACCGTCTCGGTCATCACGCGCTCGGCGACCGCCCCGAAGAAGTCGCCGCCGGAGAACTGGCCGAAGTCGAACACGTCCGCCGTGGCCGCCTGCCACAGCCGGAGGGTGTTGATCGTGCGGCCGCCGTAACCGACCACGGGGCGATCATAGGGGACGCCCGAGAAGGTGGCGGTTTGGCCCGGCAGCGTCACGATCTCACCGCCGCGGAGCTCGAAGCGGCTCCCCAGCGTGACGGACACGGCCCGGCTTGGCCGTGCGACCTCCCAAGGGTCTGGATAGGCCAGCCAGTTGTCAGGATGCTCCACCTGCCGGCCGTGCTCGATCCCCTGACGAAAGATGCCGAAGTCGTACCGCAGGCCGTAGCCGATGGCAGGCAGGCCGAGCGTCGCCATCGAGTCGATGAAGCAGGCCGCCAGCCGCCCCAGTCCGCCGTTACCCAGGCCGGCATCGGGCTCGCTCTCGACGAGCCCCTGCCAGTCCCCGTTGGCGTCTGACCTGAGGTCGGTCCGCACGAACTCCGCGAGGCCCAGGTTGGCGATGTTGTTCTCGAGCATCCGCCCCATCAGAAACTCGAGCGACAGATAGTAGACCTGCTTGGGATTCCGGCGGTCGTACTCGGCCTGGGTCAGCACCCATCGTTGGGCGAGCACGTCACGCAGCGTCCGGGCCACGGCCTCGAACCGCTCGCGCTGGGTGACGGCGTCGGGCAGGACAACGTGGTCCAGCACGAGATGCCGGTCGTAGTAGTCGCTGTCGGGAAAGCGGATGCTTCCGACTTCGTATCGATCGAGTCCGGCCTCATCATGCCCCATGGGGTCCTCCGCTTGGCAGCGTTCCTGCGACACCGGCCACCGTCTTGGCCGAAGTATGGGTCCCCGCCTCCGCCGCTCAAGCAAGCCGGCCGCGCTCACGAAAATCTCATCGGATTCTCACACGGCCCGACCTCCCCGGGCGGGAATCGGGCGGCGGCGCAGCCAGTGAACCGAACGAAAGCCAGCGGGCGAGCGTAGGACAGGCCGACCCCCCGGCCAGGGCGGCCGAAATCTTGAATCGAGTTTCCTGAACTTTTCACCCCCTCGCTGGCCGAGAAAGGTTGGGATTCGGCACCACGACTCGGAGCGTCAGCATCGTGAAGCAATCGTCACTACGGGTAAGCCAGGCCGCCGTGGTCGCCATCAAGAAGGGACGGGTCTGCGTGATCACGTCGAGCAGTGGCAAGCGGTGGCTGGTGCCGAAGGGCAACCTCCAAAGCGGCTGCGACCTCCGGGAGACGGCGGTCCGAGAGGCTTGGGAGGAGGCGGGGCTCGTAGGAACGGTTCGGCAACGGCCCCTCGGAGTGTACGAGTTCGTCAAGTTGGGCAGACTGCACGAGGTGGTCGTCTACCGGATGCGGGTTCGCGAGGCCAAGCGGGAGTGGCCCGAGAAGGCCAAGCGCCGCCGCCGCTGGCTGAGGCCGGGCAAAGCAGCTGAGCGGATCGCCCACGTGCAGTTGCGGGAAATTGTGGCCGCTGCCATCGGCCGGGGCGACCGGGCCGCCTGAGACGCGGCCATTCCTCGTGGGGAGCATGACGACCTTGAACACGACCGACTCGAAGCGGCTCGCCGATCTGCAGGAAGCCACCCCCGTCGCCGATGCCGCGCGACGGGTGCTTTCCGTGCGGCTGGAGGCGGTGCGCGACTGTCTCGGCCAGGCGCTCGCCGCGGGAAACGATCGACGCAAGAGCGTCCATGCCCTCCGCGTCGCCACGCGGAGGGCGGCGGCCGCGATCGACGTCTTCGAGAGCTGCCTGCCGAGGCGGGTCTTCAAGCTCGCTCGGCGGGCGATGCGGACGCTCCGCCGGGCCGTGGGCGCGGCCCGGGATTGGGACGTGATGCTGCACGACCTGGCCAAGAAGATCGAACGCGGGGCGGATGCGGACCGACCCGTGCTCGACATGCTTCGGGGTTATGCCCTCGCCCATCGCATCCCGGCCCAGCGGCGACTGGAAGGCGCCTGCCCGGACCATCCGTTCGGCTTCGATCGCCTGATGGCCCGCTGCGTTGCCGCGGTTCGGTGGCGGCCCTCCGAACCGGTCTCCTTCGGGGGTCATCTTCGCCCGATCATCGGCCGACTGGTTGCGGCGCTCGACGACGAGGCCGCCGCGGGGGACGGAGACTGGGGCCGGCTTCATGAAGTTCGGATTGCGGGCAAGCGGCTGCGGTACACGTTGGAGCTCGCGCCTGAATCGTTCGGCTCGCCGCTCCACACCCATCTCGGCCCCGCCCTCAGCCGGCTCCAGGCGACGCTCGGCGACGTGAACGACAGCTACAACGCGGCGCACCTCCTGCGGCAGCTGGTCGCAGGCATGCAGGACTGCGCGCCGGAAGCGGCGGAGGCCTACGGCCGGGTGCTGGAGGAGCAAGCGGCGGGCCGCGAGGCGGTGATGCAGCGGGGCCGCGAGGCGTATCGCGACTGGCTGCGCGACTGGAGTTCGGCGGAGATGCAGGATGCGTTGCGGACGATCTGCCCCGATTCCCGCGGCCGTGGGCCGGCCCGTGGGGCGTCGGTGGGGACGCGTCCGCTTGATCCGACGATGCTCCTCGGCAAGACCGCCTGAAGAGTCAGTGCCAGTCACGATCGCAGCCCCGGTTGTCGCCGCTGCGGGGCTTCTTG
>CAXNGP010000126.1:0-6159 GCA_964201845.1 Pirellulales bacterium | reverse complement strand
CGCGGCGGTCGCGACCGCCAACTCCTCCGCCCGGGCGCGATCCATCGCCTGGAAGTGCTGCGGACGGAGGAACATGCCCTCCGACCAGTGGACGGGAAGATATCTCATGGATGGCAACCGGCAGCTGGGGCCGGCACGCTGGATTTTCCGCCACGGGACGAGGACCTGGGCGGCCGATCGGGATTTACACCCCGGACCGTGGGAAGATAGCCTGTCGAGGTTCGGCGGTAAACCTCCGTTTTTCGACACGCGGCCACGGATGTCTCGCGGTGACAGTCTACCCATCCCCACCGACCGCCCTCCGCTCGCAGGGCCGCTGGCGGGCCCCTGCCTCGACGCTGCGGCGGCCATCGACGCCCTCGAGGTTGATGATCGGCCTCGTGCTGATGGGCATCGCGGTGGTCGGTGCGGCGCTCGTGACGGCGGCTCTGCTGGCACCGCTCTTTCGCTGGCAGACGGCCGCCGTCGCCCTGGTGATCGACCAGTACCAGATCGGCGTCGTGGAGCCGGTCCCCTTCGCCACCGAGGATCGGGCAGGGCTGGCGCAGGGGCTGGCCGGCCTGCTCGACACGGCTCTGGGCAAGGATGTGGTCGACTTGACGGGCATGGAGTCGGCCGCCGGGCTGCGGGAACTGCTGCTGCCCCGGATGCTGCGGATGCCGCTGCGCTCGAAGGACGTGATGATCGCCTACATCCGGGGGCAGACGATCGTCGCTCCCTCCGTCGGCACGGCGGGCCTCGATCGATCTGATCCGTTCACCGGACGGGCCTGTTTCCTGGCCAGCGACCTGGAGATTTCCGGGCAGCGGCCTCAGGAACTGGTGACGGTGCGCGAGATCGTCGAGGCGATCGGCGCCGCGGCGCCATACGTCACCCTTCATGCCGTCGATCTCGGGGACATCTCGTGGGATCCGCGACTCGGCGCGCTCGTCGGATGCGTGCCGCTGGCGCTCGACACCGATTTTGCCGCGCCCCAGCGGGACGCGAACTACCACAACTGGGTCATCGGCTCCCATGATGCGTTTCAGCAATCGGGTGTCAGCCTGCCGGGCGGCCGCAGTTACTTCGGCAGGGCGCTCGAACTCGCGCTCAGCGGAGCGGCCGACCAGGCTCCGGCAGGGGATGGCAACGGTCTCGTCGAACTCCACGAGGTGGTCACGTTCGTGAAGTCGTGGACCAGTGAATGGGTGCGCCGGGCCAGTGGTGGCCGCGTGGTCCAAACCCCGGTGGTGTGGAAGTTGGGCGTCGGCCGGGTCGCGGCGGCGGACGTGCCGAAAGACGTGCCGCTGATCAGGCTGTCCGAACGGAAGCAGGCCAGTCCACCGCCCACCGCCGAGACCGCCGCCTCGGGCAAGGAATCATCAGGCAGCGGAAAGGAAGCGGCAGGCTCTCCGGGGCCAGCGCCGGCAGAAAAGCCGGCCGAATCACCGCCGTCGCCGGCCGCGCCGCCGGCTCCTGCAACTCAGCCCTCCCCTGCGCCGCCGGATGCCCCGGCGGCGGCGGAGAAGTCCGCAGGCGAGGCTGCCGCGAAGGGTGGCGATCAGCCCGGCGGCGGAACCGACGCCAAGCCGGCGGAATCGCCGCCGCCCGCCACTGGGACCTCCCCAGCCTCCGGCACCGAGTCCTCCAGTCCCCCGGCCCAGAACTCCCAACCCGCAGGCGGCGGCTCAGGGCCTGCGGCTGCGGGCACGGCTCCCCCGCCGGCGCTCCCCACCGCGGCCCAGGGAGCAGGGGGCGGAGCCGCCGCGCAACCGCCTCCCGCAGGCGATGCAGCCGGCCCGGCTGCGGCGCCGATCCGTCCCCAGGATGCCTGGGAGGCGCTCAACTTCTTCGGTGATCGACGGAGGCCGATTCCCGGCCTGACGCCGTCAGCCGACGGCTCGTTGTCGCCGGTGCCGCTCGACTACGTGCCCCATCTCTGGAGCCGAATGTACGCGCTCGTGGCTTCCGCGGACCTCCGCCGCCATTCTGTCGGACCGCTCCGCGAGCGGAGCGAGATCGCATTCGCGCGGTACGGCAGGGAACTCGGCGACCTGTGGGTCGACTACGCGTCTGCCGGCGCTGCGGCCGGCCCCCAGAGCGGGCGCGCCGCCGACTCCCTGGTGCAAGGCCTCGCCGCAGTCGCCTCGGGACGCGAGTTCGGCAGCCGATGGTCGGCCGCGCCACCGGCCTACACGCGGGCCTTGGCCGCCCGCGATGACGCGGTGATCGCAATCGCCTCGACCATCGACGTCACGAGCCGCCTGTCGGGAGGGGCCGGCACCCTTCCGATCGAGCCGACGCGGATCCGAACCCTCGGCAACAAGGTGGGCCTGTTGACGGCGGCCATCCGCCGCTTTCACACCGCGGCAGACGAATCGCCGGCCGGCTCGCAGGATGTGCGGTTGCTGGAGACGGCCACCCGGACGACCGCCGCGGACACGGCGATTCTCCTGGAACTCCTCGAGAGCCTGTCAGGGGGGAACTCCACGACCACCAGCGCCGTCCTCCAACGGAACTGCGTTCCGAGCATGCTCGCCGTGGTTCGCAGCCCGGCGATCTCGCCCCGCCTGCGCGATGAGATTCGCACCGCGCTGCTGCCGCCGGCGGCGGGGGAGGCCAGCCCGCCGCTGGCTGATGGGTCGCCGCCGCCCATCTTCGAAACCGCGGCCATGCTCGACCCGCAATCACTCGACAATATCGCCGCCCGAGTCCTCGACGTCGTGACGCTCGTGGAGGCGAACGTCGCCGGCGGCGGGGACGACGACAGCCTGAGGGACGCGTTCGGCGGCCTGTCCGCCGACATCGCGGCGGTCCGTCTGGCCGCCACCCAACTCGGCGAGACCGAGGCCGACCAACGGCAGGCGCTCGATCGGATCGTGCTGCTCGGGGGACACATCACGCAGGTATTCGCCCGGATCGCCCAGCTCGCGCGGGCGGTTCGGGAGGGGGAGGAGAGCGGCCGCGTGTCCATCGCGGGCGCCCCGGCCGGCCTGCTGCGGGTCATCGATTCGCGGGACGTCGCCATGCTCGATCGAGCGATCTCCGCATCGATGCCGCCGTTTCAGCAGCGCGTGCGCCGGCAACTCGGTCTGAACGTCGCTGGCGGAGACCTTGCCGTCGACGTCCCCCTCGATGGTCTGCTCACCGTGCTCGACGGCAAGGGCATGCCTGAGGATGCCCGGCTGCGGTTCGACTTCGACCCCGCCGACGTCGAGATCATCGTGCCGGACGGCCGCGAGGTCGATGCCGGCATCCCGATCCGCGTCGCCGGGCTCCCGCTCGACGGGAAGGAGGTCCCCCTGAGGATCCGCGCCCGCCGCGATCGATCCGGCGCGGGGGATCTCGCCGAGGCCGTCGTTCGCGTCCGCATCGAGTCGGTCGGCCTGTCGGCGGAGGATGAGTTTCGCTTCAAGCTGCCCGGCCGCAGGGGGCTGGCCGTGGCCGCACGCCGCGCCCCCGCGGAACTCGGCAGAGCGGCCGCCGTCTGGCGGTTCGCTGAATCGCTCGGCCGTGGTCCCGTGCCGCCGGCCGGCGGCAGGGCCGTGCAGGCGGAACGCGCGCGGCTCGAACTCGTGGCCGTTCCGGGAATGACGTCCAACTGGGAGTTCGCCCTCGACAATCCGGCCGAGATTCCGCGGACGTTCTCGGTGCGGCTTTACGAACTGCCGCCGCCCGCGCCGCTCAACTCGCAGTCGGGGCGGACGAGAACCGATGTCTGGACAGAGTTCTGCGACCGCCTCGAAGCCGGCGATCCGCTGCCGAAACCACTGGAATCAGCCGACAAGGTCACGGTGGCCGCCCGCTCGGGCCCGACCCCGCTCGCGTTTGCACCCGCGGAACCCGCTCCCGCGCCGGCCGCGCCGGCTGCCGCGGAGAAGCCGGCCGCCCCCGACAAACCGGTGGAAAAGCGGATCTCCGAACTGGCGATGGTGGTCGGCGAAACAACGCCCGGCGAACCGGCCCGTACGTTCGCCGTGCGGCTTTCCCCCTCGGTGGAGCATCCGCGCAATCGCGTCCAGGCGTCGGCGGTCTGGGATCCCGACGAGCGGTTGATCGCGGTGCAGGTCGCGCCGGCCGCGACCGCAGATGCCGCGTCGCTGCCGGCGGCTGGCCTGCAGGTGGAGATGGAACCCCTGCCGCCGGGTCTGGGCGCCGAGCGGCAGCCGGTGGTCCTGCGGCGGTCCGCCACCGTACTCACGGCCCGTCGACCGAATGACACCCTGACCGCCGTCTGGCAGGGCTCGGATCTCGATGCGCGGGCCGAACTCGCGGTCTCGGTGAATGGCTATCCGCGGGCCTTCGTGTTTCGGGTGGACTGCTCGCCGGCGGCGGCCGGCGTGGCCCAGGGACCGCAGGAGGACTTCCGCGGGATCGCGTTCGCCGGTCCGCGGCCGGTCGTCGATCCGCTCGTCAGGGCGCCGGCCACTTCCGTGCCGATCAACCTGCTCGTCGACGCGCCTCCGGACATCGCGGCCGCGCGGGCGGTCAGTGCAGCGGGTCAACCAGCCGCCGCGCTCGGTCCCGTCGTCTCACTCGCGTTTCGCGGGCTGCGCGGAGGCATGATCGCCGACGCCGCGCAGCAGGTCTGGTCGGCCTCCGGCGACCGCGAGGTGGTGTTCGCGCTCGACAAGCCGGCGCCCCCCGCCGCGCTGGCGATCGCCACGCGGGTATCGGACTGGTCGGTCGCCCCGACCGGGGAGGGCTACGTCGACCTCGACCTCGAAGCGGAAGCCGCGTTGGCGGTGCCCGGCGCCCGAGCGCTCCTCAAGGCCACGCGGGTGTTCGTGATGGACGCCAAGCCGCCCACGGTCGAAGTGCCGCCCCTGGTCAACGCAACCATCGGCCGGCCGCTGACCGTGCCGGTCGTCGCCTTCGACGACCCGCGGGAGACGCTGGCCGACCAGCCCGGTCGCCATCTCGCTGGCGTGTCCGGCGTCGCGAAAGTGGAGTGGGCGCTCGACCTGAAGGGCGACGGGAATCCCGAGGCCTGGACCCCCGCGGTGAGGCTCGGGGGCGGGCGGTACGAGGTGCAGGTCGAAACGGCCAAACTGCCCGCCGGATTGCGAACACCGCTGTTGGTCAGAGCCAGCGACCGCGTCGGGTTGGCCAATCCACCGAGCCGCACATGGATCGACACGGCCGTGAAGCCCGCCAAGGGCTCGATCACGGGCCGCGTGACGCTCAAAGGCAACGGCGAAGCCGACGTGACGGTGCGGATCGACGGGCCGAACGCGCCGCCGCCGGCCCGCTCAGGCCGCGACGGCACCTTCTCCTTCACCGACCTCGACCCCGGCAGCTATACGCTGAAGGCGACCGGTCCGGTGCGCAATAAAACCTATTCGTCCGAGGCCACGCCCGCGACGGTGGCGGCGCCGCCGGCCCCGACCGCCACCGTGACCCTGGAACTGAAGTAGCGGGTTCGCCGACACCGGTGCCACTCACCCACCCATGACCACCACACCCGAGTCATCGAAGCCCGGAAGCTGGCGCCCGTCGTCGGGCCCCACCGCGGGCCCGCAGTCGGTGCCCCGGGCGAGCCTTGAAGAGTCGTGGAAGAACGCCCCCGGCACCCTTTCCAAGCGAGGCTACGCCTGGCTCGTGCTGCGGCGCCTGGCGCTCACGGCGATCCTGATCGGGCTCGTGGCCGTGCTGTTGTGGCTGCTGCTGAGCCTGTATCGACCCGTGCCCGTCGTCGCCTGCTTCGCGGGCATCTACGAGGCGCCGCTGCTGCCGATCCCGCTGGTTCACGAGGACGCAGCGCTCCTCGACGGGCTGTCGCGGAGTGACGACTCGCTGTTTCGCTCCCGCTCGATCTCGCTCGCCGACACGTCCGCGGAACTCGTCACGGCCAACGCCGAGGCGATCGTCGACACGCTGGCCGCGCGGGTCGCCAAGCTCAAGCCCGGTGGACCCGATAAGGACGCGGTGATCGTCTGGGTGTCGATGCTCGGTGGTATCGACACCGAAGGCCGGGCCTGCCTGATTCCGCCGGGCATCTCGCTGGCGGAGGTCAGTCTGGCCGATGGCCGGGCGATCACGGTCGAGCGGCTGCTGCTCAGCCTGCGACGCCAGATCGCGGACCGCGCGAGCCTGCTGGTCGTCCTCGACGCCTGCCATGGGCGGCTGCAGTGGCCGGTGGGGTTGCTCGACGGGAGCTTCGCCGCCGCCGTGGAGACG
>CAXNGP010000125.1:0-6197 GCA_964201845.1 Pirellulales bacterium | reverse complement strand
TGCCCAACTCAACTTCGACCTCTCGAAGCTTGGGGATGATGACCTCCGCTTGCTCCGCCTTTCCTCGTGGCATTTCTTGCCCTCCCTTGGTTGCGGCCACCCGGGATTCTCGCTCCCGAAGTGGCCTCGTTTAAGGGGGGCAGGTCAGTTGGAGAGTTGCTGCTCCCCGAGGCCGCCGTTAAAGAAGGCCCGGTCGCCCGTGATCCCAAGGTCGCCTTCATAGGCGATGAACCCAAGCGTGCCGGTCACCGGACCGGCCGGTGGCGCCTGAAAGCCGCTGATGTTGATCGTCACGTCGGGGTCCGAGGTGGTCACAAAGGCGAATCCATCGAACACCGTCAGGTTGCGGGCGGCGGCCCCCGGTTCGCGGAACGCCACGACGAGCGACCAGCCGGCCGAGTAGTTCTTGGCGTCGGCGAATGCCTGCACGTTGGCGGTGGTGTAGGTACCACCACCCTGCGCTTCCACGATGTCGGTGACGTCGATGAAGCTCTGGTAGTTCCGCGCGCCGGACGGCGCACCTTGGGTCGTGCTGCTGATGATCGTGGTCGACAAGTTGCGATAGGCTCCATCATCAGGGCCACGAAACTTGACGTTGCCGAAGTTGTCGAACTGGGTCTGGCCGCGGGCCCGGCCGCCCCAGTAGAGCCCCGCGAGGAGCACTTCAGCGTCGACCGGAAGAACGAGATCTGCGGCGCTTGAGTTGAAGGTGGTCGGGTCGCCGTCGATATCGACGTAGGCCATGTCCCAGAAGTCGTTGTTGAGGATCTGATCACCCAGGATCGGATCGGGAATGCCGGCCCGAGCACGCTGCGCCCTTTGCGAGTCACCCGGCGCGGTCATGATCGTGTTGGTGGCGAAGGTGATGTCACCCGTGTCGTTGGCACTGAAGCGGACGTCAAACGGTGTGATGACCGCCAGCGCCAGCCGCTGCTCGAGGCTCTCGGCGGCGCCGACGACGGGAACCCGACGCCGACGCTGGAGCCGAGTGGCGAGGCGGTTTCGCGGCCCGCGGCCGCTCACCCGGGTGAGGCCCGCGGCAGGCTCGACCTCGGCCAGCGGCGCACGGGCCTCTGGGGCCGTGCGACGGCGAAAGGGGGCGAGAAAATCGCGGGCGAGAAGGCTCATTGCTCGGTGCTCCGGGGACTGGTGCGAACTCGCGTGGCTGGAAAACTCCCAACCGGAAAACGAAAAAGCCGGCGCGAACGATCGCCCGAAGGCGTTCACTCGCGCCGGCTCACGCGTGGCAGAACCTCCCGGCCGCAGCCGGGCTGTTCCTTCGACTCGTTTTCCGGTCGTTTGATTGTCTTGCCTCGACGAGCGAGCCAGCCCGCGGCCCCGTGGCCGCCTGCGATTCCCTCGTCAACCGATTCGTATGCACGGCCTCCGCGGCGAGGCAACCCACCTCGGCCACTTTGTCACGCCAGGAAATCGAATCCGTTGCAAACCGCGGCTCCGATTACGATGGTTTCCATGCCAGACATTCCGATGAACCATCGCCTCTCGGTTCGCACCGCAGCCTGCGGCTTCCCCCTTCTCGCATTGGCGTTGGCCGCCACGGCCGTCGCGGCCAGCGAGCTCCAGGTGATCGAGGGCTGCACGCTTGTCGCCGCCGACTGGGCCGACGGCGACAGCTTCCGCGTGCGGCTTCCCGACGGCGAGGAGGCGACCATCCGCCTCTACGGGGCCGACTGCCTCGAGCACCACGTCTCCGACGAGACCGACGCCCGCCGGCTCCGCAGCCAGCGCCGCTACTTCGGGATCACGCGGGCGAAGCCAGACGCGACGGCCGCGATCGACTTCGCCAAGGAACTCGGCCGCCGGGCCACGGCCGAGACGCGGGCCTTCCTGTCGCAGCCGTTCACGATCCACACGAGCTTCGCCGACGCCCGCGGCGACGCCCGGTTCACACGGGTCTACGCCTTCGTGCAGGACGCCGACGGCCGCGATCTGGCCGCCCACCTCGTCTCCAAGGGGCTGGCGCGGGCCTTCGGTGTCAGCCGCACCACACACGCGGGCGAGTCGGCCGACGACTACCGCGAGATGCTCGCCGACCTGGAGCTCCGGGCCGCCGCGGCGGGCGCCGGCATCTGGGCCCACACCGATTGGAACTCGCTCCCCGTGGAGCGGCAGCTCGAACGGGACGAAGGGCGGGAACTCCAGGCGGCGCTCGGCAAGGGCGAACTGCCGGCCGACTTCACGGTCGAGATCAACTCGGCGGCCCGGAGCGACCTGATGCGTCTGCCCGGCGTCGGCGAGACGCTCGCCGACCGGATCATCGAGAAGCGGCCCTACACCCGGCTCACCGACCTGCTCGAGGTCGACGGCATCGGCCCGGCCACCTACCGGCAGTTGAAGCCGATGCTGCGGGTGGAGCCGGCGAGGTAGCCACGGCCGTCACTCGTCGGCCTGCGCTTCGGGCCGGATCCGCACGTTCCGAAACCGGATCAGGTGGCCGTGGTTCTGCAGGCAGACGGCGCCGGCGAGCGGCTTGTCGCGGGTCTCGGGCAGTGACGTCTGGTCGAAATCCTGGATCGTGCGGCCGTTGAGCACCACGCGGATCCGCGGGCCGATGCAGGTGATCTCGAGTTCGTTCCACTCGCCGGCGGGCCGGATCGCGTTCTCCGCGGGGGCCACGTAGCGATAGAGCGATCCGCTCGAGTGTTTGGTCGGGGGCTTGCCCGCGTCATCCAGCAGCTGGATCTCGTAGCAGAAGCAGGAAGGCCGGGTGTTCTGCGGATCGGCCAGGTCGATCGGCCCGGTTCGCAGCCCGATGCCGGAGTTGCCGCCGCGGGCCATCAGAAACTCGATGTGCAGCGTGAAGTCGTCGAACGTCTCCCGGTCATACCGCAGGAAGCTCCACCGCTTGCCCTGGCAGACGATCTCGCCGTCTTTCACGCTCCAGACAGGCCGGCCGTCGGGGTGCGTGAGCCCCTCGGGCGGCCCATCCATCACCCAGCCGTCGAAGTCGCGGCCGTTGAAGAGGTCGCGAAACCCCTGCGGGTCGGCCGCAATCGCGGTCGCCAGCGAGCCGCCCACCATGAGCACGGCAAGCAGCAGTCGGATCTTCATGATCATCACCTCGACCACCCGGTGCGCAGCAATCACTTCTGATATCACTTCTGCCGGAAGGCGAATACGCCCCGCTTGTTGGCCACCGCGATGTCGGGCTTGCCGTCGCCGGTGAGGTCGGCCACGGTCACCTGCGTGCCCACGCCACTGTCTTCGTCGATCAGATGCGGCTCGAACGTCGCTCCGCCCTTGCCGTCGCGCACCAGCCGGAACCAGTAGAGCACCGGCGCTGCATTCGGCTCGGCATCCCCCTTCGGCCCGTGGGCCCAGCGCCGCTTGCCGGTCACGACGTCGGTGAGGCCGTCGCCGTCGATGTCGGCCGCGGCGAGCGCGTGGGGCTGGCTGAAGCACACGCCCTGCGGGCTCTCCTCCGGCTTGCTGCCGAGAATCCGGTGCTCGCTGAACGATCCGTCGGCCTCCTGCCGAAACCAGCCGAGCCCATAGCCGTGGGCGTCGTAGCTCGTGACGACGTCGTTCTTCCCGTCGCCATCCACGTCGAAGACGAGCATCTGGGCGCCGCCGCGGGCACCGGGCGGCCCGAACGGCCCGGGGTGAAACGGCCAGATCGCATCTTCGGCGATGCTCGCCGGCTGCTCGAACCAGCCGTCCTTGGTGAGGATGTCGACGCGGCCGTCGCCGTTGACGTCGCCCGCGCCCGCGCCGTGCGTGTAGCGGAAATACTTCTTGTCGTTCTCGGGCGAGCGGGGCGTGATCGGCCGAAACCTCGCCTGGGCGAGCGGGCTCTTCCAGTCGATCTCCGCGAAGCCCAGCCGGCCGCCGAGTTCCGGCCCGCTCGACTGGCAGAACAGCTCCGGCTTGCCGTCACCCGTGACGTCGAGCAGGCCCGGCGACTCGCCGTCAGCCACGGCGAAGACGGAATGTTTTGCCCACGGCTCCGCCCTGCCCTGCGGGTTCACGAACACGAGAGCCGGCTCACCAGGCAGGTCGTAGACGAGGATGTCCTGCCAGCTGTCGCCGTCGAAGTCGTGGGCGAACGCGAGAAAATAGTTGGAGTAGCCGCGGGCCGGGTCGTAGGGCGTCTTGGCCGGGCCCCCGGCGTTCTCCCGCGGCGGCGTGTATTCCGTGCGGCGGGCGAAGTCGGGACCGTGCCAGATCCCGTTGCCGGCGGCGATGTCGGCGTGGCCGTCCTTGTCGAAGTCGGCCACGGCACAGCCCTCGGCCTCGAACCGCTCCGTGAGCACCTGCTTCTCGAACTTGACCTCGGCGCCAGCGACCGCGACGGACAGCGTTGCGATGCCAGCGAGAACCACCAGTGTCTTCGTTGCCATGGCCATAGCCCTTGGGGGACGGAAGTGACGTTCGGCCGGCCAGTATAAAAGCCCCGGGCGCGAGCCCGGGGACTGCGGTTCATCAACGCGTTCCGCGGGCCAAGCCCGCTCCAAGCGACGGCCCGCTCGTGACCGGCCACGCCCGAACGCACGCCGCGCCGCAGTCCCCCGGCTGGCGCTGGGGGCTTTGAGCCCGGCACCACGCCACCCGTGCGGACGAGGACGACCACGAGGCCCCGCGCCGGATCCCGCGATCCGGCAGGGGGACCCCGGAGCCCATGAGCGATCGCCGCACCGGATCCCCGGCGCGATGGCGACCCGCGCGCGAGTCGCCATCATCCCGCCTTCTTCGCCGGCTGGAGCTTGCCGCGAATCTCGTCGGCCGCCTTCTTCGCGTCGGCCTCGAGGCCCGGCGCCTTCGCCGCCTCCTCGGCCACGGCGAGCGTCGCGGCGCTCGGATACCGGACGAGGATCTCGAGGACGGCCTTGCGGTCGGCATCCTCCTTCGCCGCGGCCAGCACCTTGCGGCACATCTCGGCCCGTTCGGCATCGGGCAGCACGAACTGCCTGGCGATCCGGATGTAGCCGCGGAGCGCCCGGGTCTTGTACTTGCCCCCGGGCTCGGCCGTGGCCAGCGCGAGCAGCACCGGCGCCGCGTCGGCGGTCATCCACTTGCCCAGCAGCCGCGTGGCGGCATCCTCGAGCGCCTCATCGCCGGACCGGGCCGCGGCGTCCATGGTCGCGACGGCCTTCGTGCCGCCGACCTCGCCGATGACGTCGAGCAGCATGACCTTCGCCTCGGCCGGGGCCTTGGCCAGGGCCGCGGCAAGCTTGGCCGCGCAGCCGTCCCGGTCGGGCATCCGCACGCTGGCCTCACGCACGGCCGCGCGGGCCGCCTCGCCTTCCGCCTGGCTCTTGGGCGCCGTGGCGGCGACGACGAGCACGTCAAGATTCGCCAGATCCACCGTCGGCCCGAGGGCGACGATCGTGGCCATGCGCACCTTCTCTTCGGGATGACTGGCGAGCGGCAGGAGGGCCGCGACGGCGTTGATGCGCCGCCGGCCCACCAACTCCACGAGCACCGGCAGGATCTTCGCGTCGCCCCCCTGCAGCCGGGAGACGATCTCGCGATCGACCGCGTCGCCCGAGAGCGTTGCCACCGCGGCCCGAGCCGTGTCGGCAATGCCGGAATCCTCGTCGGCCGCCGCCACCAGCAGCGGCCCCACGACCGCCGCATCGCCAACCTTGCCCAAGGCCTCGAGCGCCGCCAGCCGCAGGGGCTTCGGGTTCGCGGCCGCCGACATCGCGGCCAAGCCGGCCACGACCGACTCCCGGGCCGCTCCCGCGTTTCGTTCGGCGAGGACGTCGATCAGGATCGCTGCCCGGTCGAGACGGCCGCCGGCCGCGGCAAACTCCACCTGCTTCAGCACCGCCTGATCCACCTCGGCGGCGAGGGCCGGATCGGCCGCGTCCCCCCGACCCAGGTCGCGGGCGGTGAACGTGGCCATGTTGGCCAATCGCTTGGTGGGCGAGGCGAGTGTCTCGACGAGCAGCGGGACGCCGGCCCGACCCTTGGCGATGATCGTGCCGCGGATCGCCTCGGCCCGCCGCTGCTCCGAGACGTCGGCCCCCCGCACCACGCCGTAGAGCGCGACCGCCTCCTCGCTCTTGCCGGCCGCCTGCAGGTTCGCCGCGCAGAGCACCGCCGCCTCGGCCAGGGCGTCGAGCCGGGCGGGCGAGCCCGCCTTGTCGATCGCGCCGGCCAGCAGCACCCCGGCCTCGGGCGTGGCGATCCGGCCGAGCGAACAGGCAGCCGCGGCCGCCACCTCGGCGTCT
>CAXNGP010000124.1:0-6256 GCA_964201845.1 Pirellulales bacterium | reverse complement strand
CGCGCCGCGCCGCCGTGTCATCGACCCCATTGACCACCGCACCGAGAACCTTGACGCCCACCGAGCGCAGCTTCTCGACGGCCGCCATCACCTGCGGCACCCGGCTGACGTCCCGCATAGTGGCCACGATCGCCACGTCGCTGGCCTGCCCGAGCAGGAGCACGTCGGCGAAAGAAAGCGTGGGGCCGGCGTCGATCACGACGTGGTCGAACGATTCGCGGAAGCCGGCCAGGACCTGGGCCGTCACGGTCCGCGACAGGGCCGTGATCGCCGCGTAGTCGCAGACGCCGCCGGTCACCGCGAACAGGCCCTCGACCCCCGTGGGCTGGACCGCCTCGTCGTTGCTGATCTCGCCACGGAGAAGCTCCGGCAGGCCGGCCCGGAGGTCGAGGCCAAGGGCCAGGTGGACGTTCGGGTGGCGGAGGTCGCCGTCGAGAAGCAGCGTCCGCTTGCCCGTCCGCGCCAGGCTGGCCGCCAACTGGGAGGCGAAGGTGGTCTTGCCCTCGTGCTCCACGGCGCTGGTCACCAGGATCACCTTGGGCACCTCGCGGCCGGTCTGCGAGATCACCGCCCGCACGGCGTCGACCCGCTCGGCCACGTGGCCCGGATTGGTGCGGCGGGTGATGCGCGGCACCGTGCCGATGACCCGCAGGCCGATCCGTTGCGGCACCTCGTCGGCCGTGCTGAGTCGGTCGCGGAGGTATTCGAGGGCCACCACCGACCCGCCGCCGAGCACGAGCCCCGCGGCCGTCGCCAGGACGGAGAGCATCGTCCGGAACAGCTCGTCGCTGCCCTCCGGCACGCTCGCCTCTTCGATCAGCTCGACGCGGTTGGGCATCGCGATGTCGATCTCGGTGGCGTTGAGCCGGATACCCATCTCGTCGGTGACCTTCGTCAACTGCTCGATCTCCTGCCGGCGGGCCATCAGGTCGGCGTTGGCCTGGCCGAGCTGCTTGACCTCGTCGGCCACCTTGTCGAAATCCTTGGCGGCCTCGTCGAGTTGGCGGGCCATGATCTCGCGGCGCATCCGCAGCACGATGGGGCTCTCGGCGGCCGCGCCGGTGCGCCGGCCCGCGGCGTCCATCGAAAGCTGCGTGATGATCTGCGGCTTGAGTTCCTCGCGCCGCTGTTCCATCCGCACGAGCAGGCCGTCCCGCATGTCCTGCAGCTTCTTGACCGCCGGGTCGTTGGGCCCGCGGGCGCTCCGCTGCGACTGGTAGAGGATCGCCTCCTCGATGCCCGCGAGCCGGTCGCGAAGCTCGACGAACTGCGGGTCGCGCAGGACCATCGCATCGACCATTTCCTCGGGCACCGATTGCTCGAGCGTGATGTCGCCGCGGGACTTGGCATCCATCACGGCCAGTTCGGCGTCGATCAGGGCGATGTCCCGCTGGAGCTGCGTCTGCTGGGCCCGGAGGGTGCCAAGGTGGTCGAGGAGCAGCGCCCGCTGCGTGGCCACCTCGGTGCTGTCGGTCGTGCCGAGCGTCTTGGCCAGGTTGTGGTAGGTGTCGAGGCGGGTGCGGATGTCCGCCATGTTTTCCTTGTACTTCTTCTCGAGCGTGTCGCGGCGGGCCAGCCGCTCCGCCTTCTCCTTGTTGACCACGTCGGTCAGGTAGGCATTCGTCACGGCGTTGACGATCGTGGTGATCTCCCGCGGATCTTCGCCGCGGAGCCGGATCTGGAGCACCTCCGACTCCATCGGCGCCGACACCTGGACGTTGCGCATCAGCCAGCCGACCTTGTCCTGCTCGCCCTTCACCGTCTGGAGGGAGTTGACGCCGGTGCGCCGCAGCGCTGCCATGAGGACGAGCGGGCTTTTGATCAGCTGGACCTGGGTTTTCCGGTAGGCCTCGTACTCGGCGCTATCACGGCCCACGCCGGCCCCGAACATCCCGGACTTGTCGCGGACGCGGAGCCAGGCGACCGCCTCGAAGCCGCGGGGCAGGAACAGGAACGTCAGCCCGCCGGCGAGCGCGGCCAACGTCAGCGCCACGACGGTCGCGGGAATCCAACGCCGCCGGAAGGCATGCCAGACCCGCCGGTAGTCCAGCCCCCCCGCGAACGGGTCGCCCGCCGACGGTCCCGGCAGTTGCGGGTTTGACGCGGGCACGAGCAGGTCGGTGTCACGGATCGGCGCGAGCATCCCGGCGCGCGGATCGATCCGCGCGCTGGTCGCGCTGGCCGCCGAGCCGGTGCCGTCCGTGGTTGCGTGGTGCTGATCGCTCATCGTGTCGGCGTTCGTCCGCCTCCGTGCAACGGTGGCCGCGAACCTTCGTTGGCCGCCTTCGCCACCGTCAACAATCTTCCCTCATCACGTCGGCTAAAGATTCCTTCAGTCTACCTCATTGTACCGCCCTGACCGGGCTGCCCGGCCGGACGCTTGGCCCCTGGAATCAGCGGGAAAGCTCCGGGTCGGGGGCCGGCGGGAACCGCGACCGGTCGGGCTGGCGCCGCGGCAGGCACCACGGCGGGCGCGTACTCGTCGGTCACGATCACGTACGACAGCAGTTTCATCTCGAGCAGGATAAAGCCCACCGCCACGCCCATCATCAGCATCGCCGCCGGTGTGCTGTCGTGGAAGCCTTCCGCCATCCCGGGAGAGACGGCGTACAGCATGCCTGCGGCCGTGATCCGCAGGGTGTTGGCCAGGATCGCCATCGGGATCGCGCTGACCGCGATCACCAGGTTTTCCCACCACTGCAGGCCTGCCACGGCGATTACGACCGCCGCCAGCCAGACGAAGATCGTGAGCATCTTCAGCCCCGCGCAGGCGTCGACCACGTTCATCACGTGGTCCTCGCCGAGCCTGATCAGATTGCCGTCGCGCATCGCGTCGAACCCGAGCGTTTGCAGCAGGAACGTGGCGACGATCGTGTTGAAGGTCTGCAGCGGACCGGTCAGATACCGTTGATGGCCTTCCGGCAGTGGGTACATGAAGATCAAGAGAGCGATCGGGACCCAGGCCCAGCGGAACACGCTCCAGCCGCCCGCCATCAGGAACACGCCCGCCAGCGCCGGCACGAACGTGTACATGTCGAACGTCTTGACGCGGAAGTAGGCGAACATCAGGCGGATCGCGAAGCTCGCCACCAGGAGCCCGAGCCCGGCGACTCGCGCTGAAGCGGTGACGGAGACCACCGGCTGCCGCCACCAGAACAGCAGCACGACGCTCAAGAGCGGCACGATCCAGCCGTGCTGATACTGCGGATCCTCCCAGATCGAGGGCAGCAGCGTGAGCGCCGGCCAGTAGCTGTACACCAGCACGGCGGTGACCGCGGCAATGCCGGCCCACGGGAGCCACTCCTCGGGCGAGCTGAGGTCGCGGGCCCAGGCGGCGGCCCGGCGCTGAAAACCGCGGAGCAAACCCTCGTCGGGAGCCATCTCGACGAGCGGCCGTTCCTGGCGTGAAGCCGCGGCCGGCTGGGTGGCAGACTGCCCGGTGCCCACCGGCACGATGGGTGACGAAGACGACATGAATGGTTCCCGAACGCGACCAGACTCCCTTATCCTACCGAGGCTTGGAAGCGTTTCCATGAGAAAGGCGCTAACGGGCTCGGCCCGGCGGCGGCTGGTCCCGGGACCCTCCGGGACGGTCACCCTGCGAGGATCGCTCGAAGGGCGGCAGCCAGAGCCGCCCGCAGCGGCCCCTGGAGGGCGATTCCCAGCGTGCCAAGGGCTGCTAGCACGAGCCCCACTGCGGCCTTGGGCAGACCGCTGACTGCCGTCGCCGCCCGCGTGGTCGCGGCCGTCGCCACCGCGACGACCGTCACAAGCTGCCACCCGAGGACACTTCCCAGCAGTGGCAAGCCCAAGCGGATGCCCGCGGCCGTGTGGCCTCGGCCCAGCGCCCAGCCGGCTACGGCTCCCGCCAGCGACGCGGCCACGGCCTGCCCTCGCGGCCAGCCCTCCGGCCACTCGGCGCCGTCGGGCAACACGCCGCCGGGCCCGCCCTCCGGCACCGCTGCGATGCAGACCAGCACCACCGCGATCGACAGCGCCGCCGGAGGGCGGGACGGGTGCGGTCCGTCGAGGTCCAACAGGCTCCACGTCACGACCGTGAGCACCGCCGCCGCGTGCAGGCAACAGATCACCAGCAGCTGCCAGTCGCCCCGCAGCAGGCGGTCGATGCCGGCGGGAAACGCGTCGATCGATCGGGGCAGCCATCGTCCGCCGTTCACCAGTTCCGCCCACACGAGCACCATCACGAGCACGCCGCAGCCGGCCTCGACGAGCGGATAGCGGGCGGCGATCGGGGCACCACAGTCGCGGCACCGGCCGCGCAGTCGGAGCCAGCCGAACACCGGGACATTGTCGGTGGCGCGGATGGCCGCCCCGCACCGCGGGCAGCGGGAGCGATGGTGGACCAGCGACTCCCCTCGCGGCAGCCGATGGGCGACCACGTTCAAGAAGCTGCCGAGCATCGCGCCCCAGGCGAAGCCAAAGAGCATCGTGGCCGTCTCGGCCCAGGGCCAGCCGGCAATCCGATCGAGCAGGGAGGGGCTGGGCATGTCGTCTGGGAGCGATGAGCCGGTTTCGGGTAGGGTACCCGCCCACGGGATCCGCCGCCCGCCGCCCCTCCTCCCATGCCCGACGTCACCGCTCCACCACCGCCGCCGCCTCGCCGCATCTCCGGCTGGCTGAGCTTGGTTGTCCGCGTGGCCATCACCGTCGGGCTGATGGCCTGGGCGATCGTCGGGGGGAGCGGAAACGAGACCAAGCCGGGGGAGGTTCAGCCGGGGGAGGACAAATGGACCCTGTTCCTCGAGTTGCTGTCCGAGGCCGAGTGGTCGTGGTGGCTGGGAGCCCTCGCCGTCACGCTGGTCGGCCAGGTCGTGGCCGGCATGCGTTGGGCCGCGCTGGCCCGGCCGCTCGGCTTCGACTTTCCCAACCGGTTTTTCGTGCGCCGGTTCTTCGAGGGGATGTTCTTCAGCCTCTGCCTGCCGTCGAGCATCGGCGGCGACGTGGTCAAGGCCGTCCGGATCGGCACGTCGACGCCGATGCGTTTGTTGGCCGGCTGCTCGGTACTGGCTGACCGCCTCACCGGCCTCTCGGCCCTCGGCGTGCTCGTCGGCACCGCGGTGATCGCCCGCAACAACACGCTCGGCACGCCCGCGACGTTCGCGGTCTTCGCCGGCCTGCTCGTGGCGGTGCTGGTCGGCTTCTGGCTGGCGCTGGCGTTGCTCGACCGCGTGCATGCGGCGCTGCCCGAAGGCTCGGCGGTCCGCGACTTCGTCGCGCGGCTCCTGCCCTACCGGCAACGGCCGAGCCTCGTCCTGCTGGCCGTGGGCTGGAGCTTCGTGGTGCAACTGGCCGGGGTGGCGGCGGTGGTGCTCGTGGCCCGCGCGCTGGGGGTCGAGCAGCCGGCGCTCGTCTGGCTGTCGGTCGTGCCGCTGGTGGCGCTCGCGATGGTGCTGCCGATCAGCATCGGCGGCTTCGGCGTCCGCGAAAGCACGATCGAGTACCTGCTGCTCGGCTACGGCGTGCCCGCGCAGGCCGGCGTCGCGATCGGCCTCCTGTGGGGCGTGTGCACGCTGATCGCGGGGCTTGTAGGCGGCGTGCTGTTCCTGCTCGAGCGTCAGCCGGCGGTCGCCGCCGGCCCCTCCGGCTCAGCGGTCGGCTGAGGCCCGGCGGCGGGCGTCGTGGAGCAGGATGCCAGCCACGCTCTTGGCGTCGATGATCCGCCCGTCGAGACACATCGCCACCGCCTCCCCCCAGGGCACGACGCGGGGCTGGATCAGTTCACCCGGCTCGAGCGCCTGCGCACCGGCCACGAGGTCGTGGGCCACGAACAGGTGCATCCGCTCACGGAGGATCCCGGGCGACATCCAGAAGGCTCCGGCCGGTTCGATCCGGCCCGCCCGGTAGCCGGTCTCCTCCGCCAGCTCCCGGGCCGCCGTTGCCAGCGGCGGCTCGTCGCGGTCGAGCGTGCCGGCCGGCAGTTCGAGCAGCGTCTCGCCGACCGCCACGCGGACGACTTCCACCAGGCACACGGCGTCGGCCGCGACGAGCGGGACGACGACGACGCTCCCGGGATGGATCACGACCTCGCGATCCCGCACGCTGCCGTCGGCGCAGGGCTGCGGCACCCGCTCGACGCGAAACCGTTTGGCCCGCAACAGGATTCGCCCATCGTCGTGGTCGGTCATGATTCGTCGGCCTCCGTCACCACTCCCGCGCCACTCACGCCGGCACCACGCGCGCCGGCAGCCCCGCCACCCGCAACTCGCCCGCCGCCAACGCCCTGACCTGCACGAGC
>CAXNGP010000123.1:0-6259 GCA_964201845.1 Pirellulales bacterium | reverse complement strand
ACGCTGCTCAACTTCTGGGGCACCTGGTGCCCGCCCTGCCGACGGGAACTGCCGAGCCTGGCCAGAATGGCCGCGGGACTCGCGAGCGAGCCGCGGTTTCAGCTGGTGGCGGTCTCGTGTGCCGGCGGGGGCGGCTCGGGCGATCCGGCCGACCTCGTCGCGGAGACGGCCGAGTTCCTGATCGGCCAGAAGCTCACGATCCCGGCTTACGTCTTCTCCGACCCCGTCGGAGCCGACCTCTTGGCCACGACCCTCGTCCTCGAGGCGCTCCCGGCCACGTATCTCGTCGGCCCTGATGCCACGGTCCGCCACGCCTGGATCGGCTACCGCCCGCGGGACGAAGCTGAGATCGCCGCCGCGATCGTGTCGCTGCTGAAGCGCTGAGGCTTCAGTCGTGTGCCGCCGGCCCAGGAGTCGAATACTGCCGGGCGGCGGCCTGCAGGTACAGATCAGAATCCGCATGGGCGCGGGCGAGCTCGATCACCCCGTCCCGGCGCAGGGCGTAGACCTCGACATCGGTCAAGGCCCGGATCGTGGCAGCCCGGGGAGCATCCCTGAGGATCGCCAGCTCGCCGAAGAACGAGCCCTCCCGCAGGACCGCGACCTGCTGCGGAGCATCAGCTCGCAGGGCCTCCACCTGTCCCTTGGTCAGGAAATACATCTCATCCCCGACGTCTCCCTCGTGAACCAGGACTTCGCCGGGGGCGAACTCCCGGGCATCCAGCCGGGGAATGATGTCCCGCAGGAACTCGTGGCCGGCATTCTTGAAGAACGGCACCTGCTCGATCAGGGCGGCGGTGATGGCCCGCATCCGCAGCAGTTCGCGATCGATCTTGCCCGGACCCTTGGAGGGCAGCTCGGCGATGATGTGGACTTCGGCGGGGACCATGAACTCCGCCAGCCGGCCGGCGACGAAGGCCCGCAGTTCCTCCGCGCTGGCGGCGGCGGCCGGCTGCAGGATCACGTAGGCATGAGGCAGCTCTCCGAAGACGGCGTCGGGCACGCCGATCACGCAGGCCTCCTGGACCGCCGGGTGCTCGGACAGCGCCGCTTCCACCTCGAGGGGCGCGACCTTGTTCCCGCCGCGGACGATCACGTCCTTCTTCCGGCCCACGAACCAGAGATAGCCGTCCTCGTCGAATCGCCCCAGATCTCCGGTGTGGACCCAGCCCTTCTGCAGGGTCTTCCGGGTCATGGCCGACTCGTTCCAGTAGCCGTCCATGATGCCCGGCCCGCTGACCCGGATATCCCCGACCGTCCCGGTCGGCACGTCGGCACCGTGCTCGTCGACCACCGCAACATGGACTCCGTGCACGGGCGGGCCGACGGACCCCGGCTTCTTGCGGCCAAACGGCGGATTCATGGCATACGGCCCCGTCTCCGTGGAGCCACACTGCTCGGTGATCGGCACGCCCGTCAAACGTTCAAACGATTCGAGCAGCCTGGGAGGAACGCGGTCGCCACCGACCAGGCAGAGGCGGAGGTGGCTGAAATCGCTGCCCTGGACGTCGCCACTGGCCATCAGCTGCCCCAGGCCGGTGGGCGAGATCGTCAGAAACGCCTTGGCAGGCGGCCGGCGCAGCGCGGCGAGCAGGTGCCCCACGGTGAACTTTCCCAGCAGGCTGACCCGGCCCCCGACCCAGAGCATGGGCAGCAGCTGGCAGCGGAGCGCCAGGGGACGCGAAACGGACGTCGTGATCAGGGCGACGTCGTCCGCCGTGAGGGTGACCCGCGCGAGGTATTTGCGGACGCCCGTGGACAGGGCCCCACGGGAGAGCACGACTCCTTTCGGGCGGGACGTCGTTCCCGAGGTGTAGATCATCACCGCCGGGGCGTCGTCGTGGGCCACATCGGAGGGGAGGACGCGTTCGGCCCCGAGCAGCGATTCGAACGGCCGACGGCTTCCAGCCGCGGCTCCGCCCCCGACGACGACCACCCGGGGAACCGCGGCCAGGGCGCCTGCCTCGTCGAGGCCGGGGATGCGTTCGTGACTCGCGATCAGGATCGATGCGCCGCTGTGGCCGATCGCATAGCCGACCTGCAGGGGATGGTACTGGTAATCCAGCGGCACGATGACCAGCCGCATCCGGAAGCAGGCGAGGTAGCAGAGGACCGCCTCGAGACCGTTGGGCAGCAGGAGGGCCACCCGATCCCCCTCCTCCAGCCCCATGGCCGCCAGCCCCGAAGCCAGCCGTGACGTCAACCGCTCGAGCTCCGCCGCGGTGGTCCACGAGCCGTCAAGCTCGAGAGTCGGCCGGTCGGGGTCGATCTCGAGCGGCCGTTTGAGCAGGTGATTCAGCATGGGACACAGCTCGGCGGGGTGTGGGGAAATCGGCCGCCCCACGCGGAGGCTGCGCGGGATTGAGATATAGTTCAGGCAACGGCGGTGCCACAAGCATCGGACGGCACCGAGGAGAGCCCGGACCATCGTGGCAGCCACGTCCACCGTCGATCCATCCGTCCCTGGACGTCCGGGGTCCGGCACGGCTGGCCGCGAGGGCGTGATCTTGTTCACGCTGGCGGCGCTGCAGTTCATCGGGACGGTGGACTTCATGATCGTGATGCCGCTGGGGCCACAGCTGCTCGGCGACCTCGGCATCGACGCCCGCATGTTCAGCTGGGTCGTGTCGGCCTACACCCTCGCCGCCGGGGTCGCGGGATTCCTGGCGGCCCCGTGGCTCGACCGGGTGCCGCGGAAGACGGCCTACCTCGTGTTGGCGCTCGGTCTGCTCGCGGGCACGGCGGCCTGCGGGCTGGCCACCAGCTATCCGCTGCTGCTGGCGGCCCGGTGCGTGACGGGCGCCTTCGGCGGCGTCCTCGGCGGCATCGCCCTGGCGATCGTGGCGGACGTGTTTCCTCCCGACCGCCGCGGCCGAGCCACGGGCACGCTGATGCTGGCATTCGCCGTCGCCTCCGTGGCAGGCGTGCCGTTGGGCATCGCGCTGGGCACGTGGCTCGGCTGGCAGGCGCCCTTCTTCGGGCTCACGGCACTCGGCCTGCCACTGGTGGGGCTGGCGGCGTGGTCGCTGCCGCCCTTGGCCGCCCACGCCGACGCCGCGCAGGGGCATCCCCTGGCCCGCCTGCTCGAGACGCTCACCGTTCCCGCCCATCGCCACGCCTTCGCCCTGATCGCCCTGCTGATGGTCGGCGCGTTCGCCGTGATCCCCTTCATCAGCACCTCCTTCGTGGCCAACGTGGGCGTGACCGAGGCCCAGCTTCCGCTCGTGTTCATCGCCGGGGGGCTCCTCACCCTGCTCACCACGCCGCTCACCGGCCGGCTCGTGGACCGCTTCGGCGGGCTCTCCGTGTTTCGCGGCATCGTGCCCCTGTCGGCCACGATGATGCTGATCCTGACGCATCTTCCCGCGATCGGCATTGCCGGTGCGGCCCCGGCGGCGGCCCTGCTGATGGCGAGCAACTCGGGCCGGATGGTGACGGCGATGTCGCTGATCACGGCGAGCATCGAGCCGCGCCGCCGCGGCAGCTTCATGTCGGTCAACTCGTCGGTGCAGCACGTCGCCAGCGGTCTGGGCGCCATGGGCGGCGGGCTGATCGTGCAGGGGGGTGCGGGCGAGCCGCTGCGCCACTTCGGCACCGTCGGCATCCTCGCCGCGGGGGTGACCCTCGCAAGCCTGTGGCTCGTCGGCCGCATCCGTCCGCTGGCCTGAAACGCATCGAACCACCCCCGGGCGACCGTGCGCAGAATCCGGTCTACACTTGAGGGTTCCCGACCACGCCCAAGCCAACCCCGATGAGCCTCCCTCCCCTCCGAGCCTCCGAACACCTCCACGAGGTCCGCTACGAGATCCGCGGGGCGCTCGCCCGCCGCGCCGAGCAGCTCGAGCGTGAGGGGCACGACATCATCAAGCTCAACATCGGCAATCCCGGGGCCTTCGGCTTCCGGATGCCGTCGTCGATGCGGGTGGCGATCGTCGAGAACCTCCACCAGGCCGACCCCTACTCGCACCAGAAGGGCATCTTTCCGGCCCGCGAGGCGGTGGTGATGCAGCAGCAGAACCGGGGCGTGATGGACGTCACCGCCGACGACGTGTTCATCGGCAACGGCGTCTCCGAGCTGATCATGCTGGCGATGCGGGCCCTGCTCAATCCGGGCGACGAGGTGCTCGTGCCGAGCCCCGACTACCCGCTCTGGACGGCGAGCGTGGTGATCCACGGGGCGAAGGCCGTCCACTACCCCTGCCGACCCGAGCGGGGCTACGTGCCCGATCCGGAGGAGATCGAGCGGCTGGTGACCGACAAGACCCGGGCGATCGTGGTCATCAACCCCAACAACCCGACCGGCGCCGTCTATCCGCGGGAGGTGCTCGAGGCGCTCGCGGGCATCGCGGAACGGCGGCACCTCGTGCTCTGCGCCGACGAGATCTACGACGAGATGCTCTACGACGGCGCCGAGTTCACGCCCCTGGCCACGCTCGCCCGCCGCACGCTCTGCCTGACGTTCTCGGGGCTCAGCAAGGTCTACCGGGCCTGTGGCCTGCGCGTCGGCTGGCTCGTGTTCTCGGGCGAGCGGGAGCATGCCCGCGACTACATCCAGGCGGTGGAACTGCTCGCGTCGCTGCGGCTGTGCTCGAACGTGCCGGGGCAGTTCGCCGTGCAGACCGCCCTCGGCGGCCACCAGTCGATCTTCGAGCTCACCCGTCCCGGCGGCCGGCTCCACGCCACACGGGCCGCCCTGCTCGCCGCGATCCGCAAGAGCCGCTGGCTGTCGCTCGAGCCGGCGCCGATGGGCGCGATGTATGGCTTCATCCGGGTGCACGCCGAGCGGCTCCCGGGGGGCGTGGCGGCCTTCGACGACCAGGCCTTCGCGCTCGACCTCCTGGAGCGGAAGCACGTGCTCGTGGCCCCGGGATCGAGTTTCAACGTCCCCTACCGCGACCACTTCCGGGTCACATTCCTGCCCGACGCCGAGCAGATGGCCGACGTCTGCGGCCGGATCGAGTCGCTGCTGGACGAGTACGCCGCGCCGCCGTCGTAAGGGATGAGTACGCCGCGCCGCCGTCGTAAGGGACGAGTACGCCGCGCCGCCGTCGTAAGGGATGAGGCTACGGGGTCGCCGCCTTCACCTCGAGGCGGGCGGGTTCACCGGCGTCAGTAGGGTGGCGGCGCCGGGAACGAGCGTGAGCGGCAGCAGTTTCGCCCCCATCCCCTCGAAGTTCGTCAGGCTCGCATCGACGTCATAAGCCTCGATCGGCGGCGCATCGGCCACGTCCCGCTGCCCACCCATGTGCCACTTGCCGAAGTGACCGGCGACATAGCCAGCCGCCTGCAGCGCCCGCGCCAGCGTGGGGGGCGGCCGGATCGAGCCACTGCGCGATGCCCCGGCGCTCGTTCTGCTCGCGATCGTCGAGGTACGACGTGATCCGCCAGCGGTGCGGATACTGCCCCGTTGTCAGGGCCACCCGCTGCTCCGCGGCCCGCGCGGTCCGTCACCCCACGCCCCGGGTGTGCCTGGAGCAAACACGGGCGGAATCGCGACCATGGCGCACAGACCAACGGATCCGACGCGGCCGGCGAGCTTTTGGCATCGACCGGGTTCGCACCTGCGCTATGATAAAGGCTCGTCGTTGGGTTGACCCGGCCCGACTTCCACGCCGCGCCCCTGCCCGAGTCCGGTCCGATGCTTGACCCTTCCGCCGCCGCCACACCCACGCGCCCGCTCTCGGCCTGGCTCGCCGGCCGGATCGACTGGCCGGGCTATGCCCGGATGGCCGAGCGGCTCGCCGGCGAGGCGGCCCTGCCGGGCGGCCGGCATCCCACGCTCGTCGTCTTCGAACTCGAGCCCTGCATCACGATCGGGCGGCTCGGCTCGCGGGCCGACGTGCTGATGGCCGACGAGGAACTCCAGTCGCGTCGGCTGCCGCTCCGGTTCACCGGCCGTGGCGGCGGCGCGGTGGCCCACGGGCCGGGACAGGTGTGTGTCTCGCTGTTCGCATCGCTCGGCGACCTCGGCCTCGGGCCGCACGACGTGGGAGCCTGCCTCGACCGGTTCGAGCGGGGGCTCGCGGCTGCCCTCCGGGCGCTCAAGGCTGGTCCGATCAGGCATGCCGGCGCCTCCGGCATCTTCGGCCGGACCGGGCTCCTGGCGGCGGTGGGGCTGGCCATCCGCCGCGGCGGTGTCGCCCACGGCGGGTTCGTGAACGTCTGCCCGCCGCTCGAGGTCCACCAGCGGGTGGTCGCCGGTCGCCGGTCGGCGGCGCACGGGGGCGTTGTGCCTGTGACCATGGGCTCCGTGGAGGCC
>CAXNGP010000122.1:0-6267 GCA_964201845.1 Pirellulales bacterium | reverse complement strand
CGGGACGCGGGTTCGACTCCCGCCGCCTCCAGTTTCAAGCCCGCCGGGCCATCCCTGGCCCCGGCGGGCTTGGCGGCACTCCGGCCTTCGGCCGCTGCCGCCGGCCGCACCTCCGGGCGGCCGTGCTCGTGCGCGTAGAGGCGCGTGACGTGCCTTGAGACGAATCCGTCCTTGGCTGCCTTCACCGTTTGACGGCTCGGGGTTGCCCGTGCCAATCGAGCGTCCGGCGAGATGGCACGGGCGATCCCGAGCCTGCGGAAACCAAGACGCAGCGAACGGGCACAGAGGCCCGTGCGGCCGGGTGCGCGCACAAAGGCCCCCGGAACGGTCCAGGTCCCAGGGGGGCGGAGAACCTGAACCGTTTCCGGGAGCGATTGGACGGTCTTCGAGTTGTCTCGCTCGCCGCCGGTGGCCGGCTTCCGTGCCGCCACCGTTGGCGAGTGGGGTCGTTCCTTGCGGTCAACCCCATGGCCTTCAGGCGGGGGGACAGTAGGGGGCGGTTTTTCCCGGGTCAAGGCCGGTTCAATCGCCGTAAAAGCGGTCTCGACGGCCGCCCCGTCTGCCTCGTCCGCGCAGCCTGCCGCGGCCGGCCCGAAAGCAGGGACAGGCTCGACGGCGTATCATCCCGAGCATCGTTTCCCACAGCCATTCGCCGCACAGCCATTCGCAAGGAACCCCATGTCGTCCCCCGTCACGCTCGGTGTCCCCACGCCCCCGATCGCCGATGCCGGCGCGCCGCCGACCCCCGAGGCCTGGGCGGCCGCCTTCGCCGTGGCGCTGCCCTATGAGAGCTTCCTCGACCGTCATGCCACGCCCGAACAGCGGGAGCGGTGGCAGGCGTTTCATGGACGGGTCGCGTTGACCGCCGCCCAGCGGGCCCTGCTCGGCGGCTTCGTCCGCCGGATGCCCGTGCTCGTACTGGCCGGCGCCTGGTGCGGCGACTGCGTCAACCAGTGCCCGATCTTCGCCCACTTCGCCGCCGCCGCTCCGTCCATCGACCTGCGTCTCCTCGATCGTGATGCCCTGCCGTCCATCGCCGCCCACCTCAAGGTCTGCGGCGGGCAACGGGTGCCCGTGGCGGCCTTCTTCAGCGAGGACTTCACGCCGATCCTCTTCTACGGTGACCGCACCCTCTCGGCCTACCGGGCCGCCGTCGCCTCCCAGCTCGGCGAAAGCTGTGCGTCGGGGGCCGCTCCACCGCCGGCCGACGCGATCGCGGCCGTCGCCGCCGACTGGCTCGACCAGTTCGAGCGCGTGCACCACATCCTCCGGCTCTCGGCCCGGCTGCGACAGAAGCATGCGGACTGAACCATGACGACCGCGGAACGTTGGACCGTCTACCCGCTCCTGCTGCTGGCGATCGGCTTGGCCGTGCGCGGGCAGCTGGGCTTGGAGGGCGATGACGCCGCCGGCCGGACCATCTCGGCCGATACGGTGGTCTGTCGGGAACTGGCCGTCCTCGGCGAGTCCGACGCGATCATCGTCCACGCCGGCCGTGTGCAGGGAGGGGGAGGCGGACGGATCGAAATCAGGGATGCCAAGGGCGTCGACGCCGTCGCCGTAGGAACGACCGTCGATTCACGGGCCGGAGTTGTCGAGTTCTTCGACGAGCGGGCCGGCTTGGTCGGCAGGCTCGGGCCCGCGGCGGAGAAGCCGCCCGGGGACCAGCCGGTCCCGCAAAAGCCCGCGGCCGGGGACGTGCCGGCGGAGTAGTCACGCCCGCCTCAATACGCCCGGCAGGACTCGAACCTGCAGGGAGGGTTTCGGGCGTCGCGATCCCTTCGGGCCTCGCTCCGCCGCTGGAACCTCCTGAATACGCCCGGCAGGACTCGAACCTGCAACCCTCGGTTCCGAAGACCGATGCTCTATCCAATTGAGCTACGGACGCGTGGAGGGGATGGTAACGGTTTTGCCGGTTCATCTCCATCGCCGGCCGCTGGGGCCTGAGCCGGTCGTTCGCCCCGTCTGTCGGCGCTGGATATGCTTGGCCAACGGAGGTGGCGTCCGACCAGCCGGTTCCGGGGCCCATCCGCCGCTTGCGGCGGCGCCGGCGGACGAAAGTACGACATGGCCTACATCACGCTGCGAGTCCTCCACGGGGCCGATCGCGGCCGCGTGTTCGATCGCGTGTCGACACCGGTGACGATCGGCCGCGAGGAGGGCAACTCGATCCAGCTCAACGATGAGCGGATCAGCCGCTATCACCTCAAGCTCCAGGCCGACAACGACAAGATCGTCGCCACCGACCTCGAGAGCACCAACGGAACCAAGGTCAACGGTGAGGACATCCAGGTCCGGATCGTCCGCGATGGCGACATGATCTCGCTGGGCCGCTCGCTGCTCCTGGTCGGCTCACACAGCGACATCGACCGGCGGATCGCGGCCCGCCATCCCGAAGGGGAGGGCGGCCGGGGCACGCAGCTTCGCGAACGGATGCGGCGGTTCACCGCCCAAAACTCGGACGTCGTCGAGGATATCGGGTCGGTCCGGTCGCCGCTCTTGCCCAGCGAGCCGCCACCGCTGCCGGAACGGCTCAGCCCGGCCCAGTCCGCCGAGCTGAGCGAACTGCTCGAGTACGTGCAGTCCGTGCTCCGGACGGCCACCGAAGGGGCCGTGATGCGGGGCAACGCCGAAAAGGTGGAACTGGAGTTTCCCGACTGGCAGGCGATTCTCGACCTCCAGGCCCGTCTCGCGCACCTGCTCCGCGAGATCGGCGGCGGCTGATCACGGCCGGCGCGGGTGACCCCGTGCCCGAGCGCGCCGCTAAACTGGGGTCCTCCCTCGCGAGGCCCACGGATGAGCACGCTCCCCTTCACCCACCTCCACTGCCACAGCCATTACAGCCTGCTCGATGGCGCGAGCTCCATCGACCGGCTGGTGGCGCGGACGGCGGAGCTGGGGATGAACGCCCTGGCGATCACTGACCACGGCAACCTGCACGGCGCGCTCGAGTTCTACACCTCCGCCAAGGCGGCGGGGCTCAATCCGATCATCGGGTACGAGGCCTACATCGCGCCCGGCAGCCGCTTCCAGAAAGACGCCGGCAGCCAGAAGGATTCGAGCTACCACCTCACGCTCCTGGCCCGCGACCGCACCGGCTTCGCCAACCTGCTGCAGTTGGCCACCAAGGCCTACCTCGAGGGCTTCTACTTCAAGCCCCGGATCGATCGCGAACTGCTCGAGCAGTTCGGCGAGGGGCTCGTCTGCCTCTCTGGCTGCCTGTCGAGCGAGTTCGCCCGGTCGTTGATCGGCGCCGCCCCGGGGCAGGCCGAGTCACTGGCCGAGGCCCGCGAGGTCGCCGGCTGGTTCCGCAAAACCTTCGGTGACCGCTACTTCATCGAGATCCAGGACAACGGCCTGGAGCTGCAGCGGCAGGTGACCGAGGCCGCCCTCGACCTCTCCCGCGAGTTGGGCATCCCGCCGGTGGCCACCTGCGACTGCCACTACGTCAACCGCGAGGACGCCGAGGCCCAGGACATCCTGCTCTGCGTCAACACCGGCCGGTTCCGCAGCGATACCTCGCGGATGCGGATGGACTCCAGCGAGTTCTATCTCAAGAGCCCGGAGGAGATGCACGCCGCGTTCGCGGATCTCGATCGCGGGCTGGTCAACGCCGCCGTGGCCCGCAGCCAGGAGATCGCCGACGCGGTGTCGATCGACCTCGAGCTCGGGAAGCGGCACTTCCCCGGCTTCGAGGTGCCCGGCGGGAAGACCGCTTCGGAGGAACTGCGGCGGCTGTGCCTGGCCGGTCTGCGGGAGCGGTATGCGACCGTGCCCAAGCGGTGGGCGGACGGCCGCCCGCCCGCCGCCGGCGGCTCCGACGAGCTGCACGCCGCCGTGCTGGAGCGGCTCGACCGCGAGCTGGGCGTGATCGACACGCTTGGGTTCGCCAGCTACTTCCTGATCGTCTGGGATTTCGTGCGCTATGCGCGGGAGCGGGAGATCCCGGCGGCGGCCAGAGGCTCGGGCGTGGGCGCGCTGGTCGCCTACTCGCTCTACCTGTCGCACGTCTGTCCGCTGGAATACGACCTGCTCTTCGAGCGGTTCCTCGACGTCAACCGCCTGGAAGCCCCCGATATCGACATCGACTTCTGCAAGGAGCGGCGGGGTGAGGTCATCGACTACGTCAAGCGGAAGTACGGCGAGGCCAACGTCGCGCAGATCGGCACCTTCGGCACGCTGGCCGCCCGCGCCGCAATTCGCGACGTGGGGCGGGCGCTGGGGATGCCCGTACCCCGCGTCGACCAGATCGTGGCGCTCGTGCCCGACCAGCTCGGAATCTCGCTCGAGGATGCGGCCGCTCCGGGCTCGCAACTGGCCACGGCCTGTGAGGCCGACGGCGAGGTGGCGGAGCTCGTGGACCTCGCCAAGCGGATCGAGGGGCTGGCGCGGAACGTCGGCACCCACGCCGCCGCGGTGGTGATCGCCGACCGGCCGCTCGTGGAATACGTGCCGCTCTGCCGGGTGACGGGCAAGGAGGAGGTGATCACCCAGTGGGCGATGGGCGACGTCGAGCAGGCCGGGCTGATGAAGATGGACTTCCTCGGCCTGCGCTACCTGACCGTCGTGGCCAAGACGCTCGCCGTGATCGAGAGCACCCAGGGCCGGCGGCTCGACCCGCTGGCGTTCCCGCTCGACGACGCGGCCACCTTCGCCACGCTCTGCCGGGGCGAGACCAAGGGCATCTTCCAGCTCGAGAGCGGTGGGATCCGCGACCTGCTCCAGCGGATGAAGCCCGACCACTTCCTCGACATCGTGGCCGTCAACGCCCTCTACCGCCCCGGGCCGCTCGAAGGGGGCATGGTCGACGAATACGTCAACGTGAAGCACGGCCGCAAGCGGGCCGAGTTTCTCCATCCGGTGATGCAGGAGGTGCTCGCCGAGACGCACGGCGTGATGGTCTACCAGGAACAGGTGATGCGGATCCTGGAGCGGCTCGGCGGCATCGAGCTCTCCAAGGCCTACACCTGCATCAAGGCGATCAGCAAGAAGAAACTGGAGACGATCGCGGCCTTCCGCGAGCAGTTCGTGGCCGGGGCCCAAGCCCAGGGGTTGGCCAAACAGCAGGCGGCGGAAGTGTTCGCGCTGATCGAGAAGTTCGCCGGCTATGGCTTCAATAAGAGCCACTCCACGGCCTATGCCCTGCTCGCCTGGCAGACCGCCTACCTGAAGACGCATTTTCCGGTCGAGTTCATGGCGGCGTTGCTCTCGGGCGACATCACGGGGCGGAACTTCAAGAAGAAGGATTCGCTCGTCGAGCACGTCGAGGACTGCCGGCGAATGGGGATCGAGGTGGCCCCGCCCGATGTCAATGCCTCGGTGGCCGACTTCTCGGTGGCCGGTGGCCGGATCCTGTTCGGCCTCGCGGCGATCAAGGGCTGCGGCGTGCAGGCGTCGGAGGCGATCGCCGCCGAGCGGGCCAAGGGGGGCGGGTTTCGCGACCTGCACGACTTCTGCGGCCGGCTCGACCCGTCGGTGGTCAACAAGACCGCGATCGAGAACCTCGCCAAGGCCGGCGCGCTCGACAGCCTCGGCGGCCACCGCGGGCAGGTGCTCGCCAGCGTCGAGCGGGCGATGGCGGCGGGTGCCGCCCAGCTCGCCGATCGCAAGAGCGGCCAGAAGAGCCTATTCGGCGGGTTCGACGACGAGCCCGCGCCGGCGGCCGCCGCGCCGGCGGGCTTGCCCGACGTCGCGCCGCTGTCCGACCTGGAGATGCGGTCGAATGAAAAGGAGGTGCTCGGCTATTACGTCCACAGCCATCCGCTGGCGGAGCACCAGGGGCTCTTGGAGGCGATCTGCACCCACGGCACCTCGTCGCTCGCCACGGTGCCCGCGAAGGGCGACGTCGTCATCGGCGGGTTGGTCGCCTCCCTCAAACTCTCCAACACGAAGCAGCCGCGGCCCGGGTCGGCCCATACGCGGTACGGGATGTTCGATCTCGAGGACATGGACGGCCTCGTCCGCAGCATCTGCTGGCCGGAGGATTTCGCCCGGTTGGGCGAGCACATCCAGGCCGACGCCGTGGTTCTCGTGGCCGGGTCGATCGACCGTCGAGCCGGCAGCGAGGAGACGAACCTGATCGTGAACGAGGTGGTGCCGATCGCCGCCGCCTGGGATCTGCCGGTGCGAAGCGTGACGGTGAAGGTCTGCGAGGGGCCGCACGACGCGCAGACGCTCGACCGGCTGGCGGGCGTCGTGGCCGCCCACCCTGGGAAGGTGCCGCTGCGGATCATTCTCGACACGGCGGACGGCAAGCGGGTCTTGATG
>CAXNGP010000121.1:0-6288 GCA_964201845.1 Pirellulales bacterium | reverse complement strand
GGAAGAAGCCCATCGTGGCCCCGTATTCCGGCGCCATGTTGGCGATCGTGGCCCGGTCGGCGAGCGGCATGCGATCGAGGCCCGCGCCGAAGAACTCCACGAACTTCCCCACCACGCCCGCCTTCCGCAGGATCTCCGTGACGGTGAGCACGAGGTCGGTCGCGGTCGCACCCGGGGGTAGTTCACCGGTGAGCTCGAAGCCCACGACCTCCGGGAGGAGCAGCGACAGGGCCTGGCCGAGCATCACGGCCTCGGCCTCGATGCCCCCCACGCCCCAGCCGACCACGCCCAGACCGTTGATCATCGTGGTGTGGCTGTCGGTGCCGACGAGCGTGTCGGGCACGGCGACGGGGAGCGTCCGCTTGCCGCCGGGCTCGCGGTGGTCGGGGTCGCGGAGAAAGACGCAACCGGCCAGATACTCGAGGTTCACCTGATGCACGATCCCGATCGCCGGCGGCACCACGCGGAAGTTGCGGAAGGCCTGTTGGCCCCACCGCAGGAAGGCGTAGCGTTCGGCGTTGCGGGCGAACTCGATATCGACGTTCTTGGCCAGGGCGTCGGCCGTGCCGAAGAAGTCTACCTGCACGGAGTGGTCGATGACCAGATCCACCGGCACGAGCGGGTTGATCTTGGCGGCGTCACCGCCGAGCCGCTGCATCGCCGCCCGCATGGCGGCGAGATCCACCACGCAGGGCACGCCCGTGAAGTCCTGGAGCACGACCCGCGCCGGCTTGAAGGGGATCTCCCGCTCGGCGGGCTTGGCGGCGTTCCAGGTAGCCAGGGCCCGGACGTCGTCTTCGGTCACCTCGTAGGCGTCGCAGGTCCGCAGCAGCGCCTCGAGCACCATCCGGAGTGAATAAGGAAGCCGGGATGTGTCGGTGACGCCGGCGTCGTCGAGGGCCCGGAGCCGGTGGAGGGTGGCCGGGCCGTTGCCCGTCTCGAAGGTGCTGCGGGCGGAAAACGGGTCGGACTGGGAGGCTGGCATGGCGGCGTGGCGGGGGGTGCTGGGGGGCGGGGGCGACGGGCAACCGAGCCTGTCGGATGCTGGCCGACGTTCCAAAACGGCCGGATCAGCGTTTCATGAGCGGTAGCCTACCGGACGTGCCCCCGCGTGGAGAAGCACTGCAGGCGGCGGAAATCCCGGGTGTCCGCGGCGATCGCCTGGGAAATCGGGAGCTTGGCACGGGTTGTAAGGGGCCCCTGCCCCGCTCATCGAAAAAAAATCTGCGGCTCCGTCGACACGGCGCACCATCGTGGGGTAGGATCCAGTGATCTGGGAGAGCGAACCGATCCTTCCTCCCGGCCACTACCAAACACCTGAATCTTTTCTGCGGCTGTTCCCCCCCCCAAAGACCCACACTTCTAGAGCCGCACCGGACCCGTGGTTTCCCCAACCACGGGTCCTTTTCTTTTGGCCTGCAGCTGCTCTCTCCGATGAAGAGGAGGTGCTCGGCCACGCTCGGTCGTTCGCAGGGTTCAGCCGGCCGAACACTGGCGGTTCGCGTAGGCGCGGGGTATCTTTTCTCGCGATACTCCGTAAGGTGCATGGACGGTCGTCATTCGGGGGGGTTTGAGCCATGAAGGTTCGTCGCGGCAGCGTGAAGCGTAGATATCTGCCAGCCTTGGCCACGCGGGGCCCGGAACCGTTGGAACGGCGGGCCTGCCCGGCCGTGGTCAGTGTTGCCGCTCCGGCAACGGTCGACGAAGCAGCCGGTCAAACCGAACTGCGGGTCACGCTCTCGGAAACCGTGGCCACCACCACGACGGTGAACTACACGTTCCTCAACGGGACTCAGTCGGCCGTCTTTGGCAGCGACTACTCGGTTTCCCTCGATGGCCGTCAGTTGGGATCGGCCGGTGTCCTCACCTTCCGGCCGGGCCAGACATCGCTCGCGCTGCTCGTCAAGGTCGCCAACGATGGTCAGGCGGAGCAGGTCGAGACCTTCACGATGACGCTCTTCTCGCCCCGCGGCCTCACCCTTGGAGGGCGTCAGGCGACGGTGTCGATCAACGACTCCGGAGCCGGCACGCCGGGGAGTGGCGGCAGTGGCAGCGGCAGTAGTGGCAGTGGCGGCACGGTCAATCCGTCGCTTCCCCGGGTGAGGGTTACAGGGCCCGGCACCGTTGCCGAAGCTACGGGCCGCTCCACGCTGGTGGTGGGCCTCTCGCAACCGGCGGCCCGTGCTGTGACTGTCGGGTACACAATGACCCCGCTGCGCTCGACCGCAATGGGCTCGGCCACATACGGCCTCGATTACGTGGTCACGCTTGCAGGCCGCCGCCTGCTGGCCACCGGCACCCTCACCTTCCTCCCCGGCCAGACATCGCTCACGCTCGACCTCGCAGTCGCGAACGACGTGGTTCGCGAGGGTGACGAGGCATTTACGTTCGCCCTGCAACGCCCGGTGGGCGCGGCGTTCGATTCGTCGTCCAGCGCGGCGGCGGTCACGATCGACGACGATGACGACTACACCGTATCGATCCTCGGCGTGTCGCCTATCGCGGCCGGCCAGCCCTACGACTTCCTGGTTGAATTGTCTTCGCCGGCCACCCAGCGTGAGATCTTCTACGCCACCACCGTCGACGGCACTGCGACGGCATCGCAGGACTACCATCCGCTTTATCGTGCGCCGGTGGTGATCCAACCAGGCCAGACAACCGGTCGCCTGCGGATCACCACGATCGCCGCCGACCCCGCCAACCCCGAGTACGACGAGTCGTTCTCCATCCGGCTCGAACCTCTGAGCCGCGGATTCCCGGCCCCATCCCCGAACTTCACCACCACGATCGCCGGCCCGCTCGGACCAAGGCCGCCGGGTCTTTCGATCACCGACGCGTCGGTGGTCGAGGGCGCGGCGCTGTTCACCTTGGAAGCCGTATTCACGGTCACCCTCGCCGCCCCTTGGAGCCGGCCGGTCACGGTGTCCTACGTGACGGCCGACGGCAGTGCGACGGTGAGCGACGCGGACTACATCGAGTCGATGGGCTCGGTCACGTTCGCCCCCGGGGAGACGGTGCAGACGGTTCGGATTCCCGTCGTGGGAGACAATCGGGCGGAGCTTGACGAAACCTTCACCGTGACCCTCTCCAATCCGGTCAACGCGATCCTCACCCGGGCGACCGCCACCGGCACCATCACCAACGACGACGGCGACCCGGTGCCCGAATATCGGATCGTCGTCTCGTTCCCGGACAACTCGCTGTCACCTACACAACAGGCAGCGTTCCAAAATGCCGCCGCCCGCTGGTCCGAGATCATCGTGGCTGACATGCCGGATGTCGTGTACCAGGGCCGAACGATCGACGATCTGGAGATCGCGGCTTCAGCTCCTTTCATCGATGGCGTCGGCGGCGTGCTCGGCCAAGCAGGGCCTACGCGAGTGCGAATGGATGGCACATTCCTTCCGTATTTGGGCATGATGGAGTTCGACTCTGCAGACGTCGCCAGCATGGTGACTGACGGGACATTCCAGGATGTCATCCTTCACGAGATGGGGCACGTGATCGGCGTCGGCACCCTCTGGGATCAGCTTGGCCTGGTGAACGGCCTCGGGACAAGCAATCCGACCTTCGTTGGCACGAATGCCGTGCGCGAATACCAGACGCTTTCTGGAACCCAGGCCACGTCGGTCCCGGTCGAGAACACCGGCGGCTCCGGTACCGCGGGCGGCCACTGGCGGGAGACCGTGTTCGGCAGGGAATTAATGACCGGCTACGCCGAGCCCGCGGGAACGACGATGCCGATCAGCAGACTCACGGTCGGATCGCTTCAGGACATCGGCTACACGGTGGATTATTCCGCCGCAGATCCCTTCACGCTCAACCTGCGACAGGCGGCCGCGAACTTCCGGCAGCTCCAGGTGCCGCAGAACCGGCGGGCCCAGCGGTTCATGCTGACAGCCGCTGACAACGCGGTTCCCACGCTGTTCGCGGCGGCGGCGATGTCCGCCGCAAACGACGGCCAAGGGCAGGATGGCTCCTCGGAGACGAAAGCCCGCGTTTTCCGGTCCATCGCCAACCGCCCGGCCTGAATCTCAGCCCACCGTGCCACGGTCGAGCAGGCCGGAGATCAGGGCGCCGCGGGTGTCCACCGGCGTGGTAGCACGCTTGGCGGCCGGGGCCTCGAGGATCTCCCGCATCCGCATCAGCCGGCGGCCACCCGACTGGGCGTCGTAGCTGTTGAAGGCCACCTTCACGCAGCGGTCCGGGGCGAGTTCCTTCCCCTCCAGCGCGATCCGCGTCACCTTTCCGCCCGGCTCGACCGTGACCTCGAACGGCCAGAGCGTGCGGTCGCTGTCGCGGACCTTCGCATCCTCCGCGATGATCGCCGCCAGATCGGCGGCCGTCACCTCGGCCACGGCGAGCATGTTTTCGTAGGGGATGATCTTCCAACAGTCGCCGACGGTGAGTTTGCCCGGCTGGAGATCGCCCGTGCCGAACGAGCCGTGAAACACGCCGTCGACTTTCGTGCCCCGCTTGGCGAGTTCTCCCGCAAAACATTCGCTGAGCAGCTTCACCAAGCCGCTGCTCCGGCCCCGGCCGGGGATCGGCTTGGTGACCGTGGCCACCTCGCGGGCGAGTTCCTGCTCGGAGGCCGCCAGATCGGGATTGGCCGCCTGCATCACCGCCGGATCGAGCGCGAACCGATCGTCCATCAGGACGGTGAAGGCCCGGCGGTCGACGAGCTTGCGGCTGGTCAGGTCGAAGGTGAGGTCGATCCGGCCGCAGTGGATGCCGTAGTAGCTGGCCTGGGAGCAGAGCACGTCGTGCATCATCCAGCCGGGCTGATTCTGGTGGGAATGGCCCGCCAGGTAGATGTCGATGCCCTTCACGTCCTTGAGCATCGTGCGGACGGGATTGGCATAGTCGTCGTTGAACCGCCAGCCCATGTGGCCGATCACGACCACCGCATCCACCTTCTCGCCACGAACCTCGCGGACGGCCGCCGCCAGCGTCTCGACCGGATCGAGCGGCATGACGCCGCCAAGCGTCTCGGGGGAAAGCCAGAAGGGGAGACCGGGAGTGATCATCCCCACGAGGCCGATCCTGAAGCCCCCCACCTCGCGAACCGTCCAGGGCTTCACCTTGTCCCAGGCGCCGGCGAAGCCGCCGGACCGCTTTCCGCCCCGCTCGAGGTTCGCCGTCAGCACTGGTGAGGCGGAGTCGGCGAGCAACGCCTCCGTCTTCTCGGGCCCCCAGTCGAAGTCGTGGTTGCCGAGCGTCCAGGCGTCGTAGCCGAGCCGGTTGAAGAGGTCGATCATCAGCCGACCGCCGGAGTGGATGCTCACGGCCGTGCCCTGAACGACGTCACCCACGTCCACCGTCAGCGAGTGGGGGCACTCCTGCCGCCACCGCCGCAGGCAGGTGGCCACCCGCGCGAAGCCGCCCACGTCCTCGAGCCCGTCGTAGGTCTCGGCCGGGAGGATCCGGCCGTGGAGGTCGGTCGAGTGGAAGATCGAGATCGTGCGGGCCCGCCCGGCCGCGGCCGCCTGGGCCTGCCGCGCGGGAAAGCCCGTCAGATCGAGGGCGGCCGTTCCGCCGGCCGCGGCAGCCGCCGCGAGAAACCCACGCCGCGTGGGCCGAGGGCGAGGATAACGCAGGTCAGGAATGAAAGGCATGGGACGGAGTATACGGCACCGGCCGAAACGCCGAACCCCTCAGCGCCGCCGCCGGATCGCGAAGCCGGCTGCGGCGGCCGCGACGACCAGCAGCACGGTCGTGCCCGGCTCGGGCACCGCCACCGGAGCCCCCAGGCCCGCCCCAGACGCCCCCGAGGGGGCCGACGGGAAATACGACGCCTGACCATAGCGGCCGGCATTGAGCATCAACTGGATGTCCGTGAAGTTCACCAACCCGTCGTAGTTGAAGTCGCCGTTGGCCCACACGCCCGTCGTACCCGACTGGCCGTACCGACCCCCGTTGATGATCGCCTGGATGTCCGAGAAGTTCACCAGTCCGTCAAGAGTCGCGTCACCTAGCGCGGAAAATGAAACCTTCGCCGTCCCGTCACCCGCCACCGTGTAGCCCACCGCCCGAGTCCCGGGCGCCGCCGCCGCCGCTGCCGACGTGATCCCCGCCGCACCGGTCCATGAGCCGCCGCTGCGGCCCGCGATGATGTCGGCCCGCAGGTCAGCGGCCGTGATCCCACCGGCCGCGATCGTCACCTGACCCGAACCCAGGTCGACCTTGCCGCCCCCGGCCGTCTGGTCCACCGCCAGACTCGCCACGCCCACCGTCACCCGCGCCGCGTCCGGCAGGTCCACCAGTCCCCCGGGGCCAACCACCACC
>CAXNGP010000120.1:0-6301 GCA_964201845.1 Pirellulales bacterium | reverse complement strand
GGAAGGTCGTCGAGGTCGAGGGCCGGGTGGCCGCGGCCAAGCCCGACGCCAGGGAGAAGGCGGAGCAGGAACTCGCTTCCGCCCGCACGGCCGTGGAGACGGCTGCCAAGGCGGCGGCCGAGCCGGGCGAGGCCTATGCGCCGCTGGTCGGAGCCAAGTGGACGGCGACGCGCATCAAGGAATCCCGCACCGATGACCCGCCGGTGGCCTTTCCCGCCACGAGCACCGGCCGGCGGACCGCGCTCGCCCGCTGGATCACCGATCCCCGCAACCCCCTCACCGCCCGCGTGGCGGTCAACCACATCTGGATGCGGCACATGGGCACGCCGCTGGTGACCACCGTCTTCGATTTCGGCCGCAAGGGAAGCGAGCCCGCGCATCCGGCGCTCCTCGACTGGCTGGCGAGCGAGCTCGTCGACGGTCCCCGGGCCGCGGGAACCTCTCCAGCGGGCGGTGGCTGGAGGATGAAGCACCTGCACCGGCTGATCTGCACCTCGGCGGCCTATCGCATGAGTTCGGCGACGAAGGCGGGCGAGTCGGCCGCCCGGATCGATCCCGACAACCGCCTCTTCTGGAGGCGCGTGCCGATCCGGCTGGAGGCCCAGGTGCTCCGCGACGCGATCCTGTCGCTCGCCGGCACACTCGATCCGGCGATGGGCGGCCCGCCGGTGCCCGTGGCCGCCCAGGCGGCCTCGCGGCGGCGAAGCCTTTATTTCTGGCACTCGGAGATCAGCGGCAACCCGTTCCTCGCGACGTTCGACGACGCCGCGCCGCGGGAGTGCTACCAGCGGGATCAGAGCATCGTGCCGCAGCAGGCGCTGGCCCTCGCCAACGCGGCGGTGGTGCACGATGCCGCGTCCCAGATCGCCTCGCGGCTGCAGGCCGGGGCCAGCGACGACGCGACGTTCATCGGGCGGGCCTTCGGGCTGATCGTGACCCGGGCCCCGACGGCCGACGAGCGAGCCGCCTGCGAGGCGGCGCTGGCGAAGTGGCGGGGGGTGGGCCGAACGCCGCCCAACGCCGCTGATCCCGCGCGGACCCATCTCGTGTGGGCCCTGCTCAACCACAACGACTTCGTCACCCTACGCTGAGGCTCGGCATGCACGCGAGGCTGAATCGAGACGCCGCCGCCCCCCCGGCCCCGCGCCGGACGTTCCTGGCGGACGTCGGCCTGGGGTTCACCGGGATGGCCCTCGCGGGCTTGCTCCAGCGCGATGCCCGCGGCGGTGTGGCGGGCTGGGCGCCGCCGGACGGCCGGCCGCACTTCCCGCCCAAGGCCAAGAGCGTGATCTGGCTGTTCATGAACGGCGGCGTGAGCCACATGGAGAGCTTCGATCCCAAGCCGGAGATCACCAAGCACGCCGGAAAGTCGATCGCGGAGACCCCGTATGCCGACGTGCAGAGCCCCGACAAGCTGGCCGGGGAGCGGCTCACCGTGCCCGATGCCAACGGGCAGCAGCGGAACAAGCTGTTTCCACTCCAGGTCGGGTTTCGCCGGCATGGCGCGAGCGGGATCGAGGTCAGCGACTGGTTTCCGCACATCGCCCGCAACGTCGACAAGCTCGCGGTGGTGCGGTCGATGTGGACGACCGACTCCAACCACGGCGCTCAGGCCCAGTTTCACACCGGCCGGCACATGCTCGATCCCCCGCAGCCGACCCTCGGTGGCTGGGTGCACTACGGCCTCGGCTCGCTCAACGACGACCTCCCGCAGTTCATCTCGATGGGCACCCGCGAATACTGGATCCGTCGCGATGGCGACTACCTCGGACCCGCCCACGACGCGGTGCCGCTCGTGGTCGATCCGGCCAACCCGCTCGCCTTCGGCCGGCCCGAGCGGCCCTTCACCCGCGAGGCCCAGGAGATCGGGTTCGACCTGGTGGAGTCGCTCAACCGGTTGACCGGCGTCGAGTATCCGGGCGACCCCGCCACGGCCGCCCGGATTGCCTCCTACGAGCTCGCCTTCCGGATGCAGCGAAGCGTGCCCGAGGTGATGGATTTTTCCGGCGAGACGGAGGAGACCAAGCGGCTCTACGGCCTTGGCCTGCCCCACTGCAAGGAGTTCGCGGCCCAGCTGCTCGCCAGCCGCCGGCTCGTGGAGCGGGGCGTGCGGTTCATCCAGATCCAGCACGGCGGCGGCGCCGCCGGCGCCTGGGACGCCCACGGCGGGCTCAAGAACAACCACCAGAAGAACGCGCTGGCGGTGGACCAGCCGATCGGCGGGCTGCTCGAGGATCTCGATCGTCGCGGCCTGCTCGACGAGACGCTCGTGGTCTTCTGCACGGAGTTCGGCCGCACGCCGGGATCGCAGGGCTCCGACGGCCGCGACCACCATCCGTTCGGCTTCTCGATCTGGATGGCGGGCGGCGGCCTCAAGCGGGGCGTGGTCCACGGGGCCACCGACGAGCTCGGCTTCCACGCGGTCGAGGACCGGCACTACGTCACCGACGTCCACGCCACGATCCTCAAGTTGCTCGGCCTCGATTCGCGGCGGCTGGAGGTGCCGGGCCGCAAGCGGCTGGCGATCGACCACGGCACGCCGATCGACGCGATCATCGCCTGATGCGGAGCGGCGACGTGGGCGACTCGTGGCCCTGCGGCCGGACGCCACCGTCGGTTTCACTCCGCGAGCCGGGCCTTCGTCACGCCAGCGTCCTGGAAAATGACGACCTTCAACTGCCGGCCGCGGGCGACCGGCGGCGCGGCAATCGCGTCGTCCTTTTCGGGTAGCGGCGCGAGAAACACGCCGGAGGTCTTGGCAAGGTCGACGCCTTCCCTGCCCGCGATGGTCGTGAGTGCCCGGAAGGCGTCCGGGTCGATCGTCTCGGAGACGACGGCCAGGCCGCCATCGGCGCGGGCAAACAGGCCGAAGGCGCCTGTGGCCTTGTCGAGGCCCCTGACCGACTCGTAGGGCGCCCCGAAAAATCCCTTGTCGCCCAGCAGTTTCGGCTCGTCTCCGACGACCACGTCTTCGGGCTTCGTCCACGGAATCCGCGCAACGTTGGTGAGCGTGCCCACCATCAGCGTGGACGAGGCCGCATCCTGGAAGTCTTTCATCAGCACGCCATGGCGGAGACGAAGTGGCTTGGCGGCCGGATCGAAGGCGACGCCATCCGGAGAGAACATCGTCCCCGCGCCAGTGATGGCCGCGTAGCGGGTGAACGAGTCGGCCGGCTTGCCTTCCGGCCCATCCGCGTAGACGTCGGGCATCTGTTCCAGCAACTGCTTGTTTCTCGGGCCATCCCAAGGCTCGTCGAATGCATATCGATTGCGGAGCGCCTGCATGGCCGGATCGTCGAAGAAGGGGAGAATCAGCACCCGCCAACTGTGCCACCCTCTGCCGTCGGGGCCGATCAACCGGGCCGGCGGAAAACATCGGGACGTATCGTGGTAGCCAATGATCGCCTTGGCGATGGCTGCGAGGTTTCGCGCCGCGCGATCGGCCCGGGCCGTGGCCACGATTTCCACCCCCGCCGCAGCCATGGGCTTCTCAGCGGTGACCTTCGACGCCGGCCCCTTCTCGAGCGTCAAGAGGTCTGGAAGCGCCTGCATCTCAGCCGTGGTTGTCTGCGGCGGCCGGACCAAGAGGATGAGTTTGCCGACGGGAATCTTGCCGTCGAGGCCGCGCCCCACCCGCGCGACAGCCCTGCCGTCGCCCGGGACTTCCGTGACCTCGACCCGCACCAACTGGGCATCGCCCCAGTTCTTCAGCCGCCCGCGGACCACGCCGAGATACAGTCCTTCGCCGAGCGGACCCTGCGCCGGAACCTCCTGGCCCGGCTTGCCCTCGTAGGGCCCGATCCGCAACTCCCCCTCGGCCGAGATGCCTTCGACGGCCCCGAAGAACGGCGGCTGCAGCAGGTCGATGGTCGCGGCGAGCAGGATGGTCGGCGAGTCCTCGGCGGCAACTTCGGCCTGAGCGCAGGCCGGCGCCCGGCATGACCCTCCAGCCCACACCAGTGCGATCAGCCCCACACGCGCGGCCGTCATCGTGATTGCCTGCATGGCATCCCTCCTTGCGATTTGGTCTTTCACTCCACCCCCGCGGCCGTTGCCACGGAAGCCTTCACCGCAGCGGTGAGTAGTCGGTCGGGATGAAAAACTCCGACACCACTCCCCCTTCGGCGCTCGTCAGCGACCCGCCGGCACGATCCTCGGACGCCTGCTTCGCTTGCAGCCATTCGGGGTCGCTTCGGAACGCCGCGAAACTCGCCTGGGCGGCCTCCCGGCTCTTATGGCCGAGGAGATAGGCGAGTCTCCGAGTCTTGGTGTCGGATGGTCGCGGGCCCCACACGAGCGGGTGCCAGTAGACGAGGTTCTCCATGCCGTGCTTCGCAAAGAGCTTCATCGTGTGGCGGCGGAATCGCTCGTGCAGTTCCTGCATCTTCTCGGGGCCCGGGCAGGTGTAGGTTCGCAGCTCGAAGATGCGAGGCTCGTCATGCCGGCTGGGCTCGAAAGCCGGGGAATAGTCGGTGGGTGTGAAGAGTCTGGTATCGACCGTCTCGGCGAGCCTTTCAGGCGTGTCCTTCGAGGTGTCGAGGGGCTTCCAGAGCGGGTCCGCACTCACTTCCTGAGAGAACTCGAAGAGGGCCTGCTGAGATGGATACCTGGCGAGGAAAACGAACCTGTTCTCGTCGTCGGGCCTCACGTTGGACGGGACGAGGCAGGCCACCGCTTCCGCGCCGTGCCTTCCCAAAACGTCGTCGAGGTGCGCTGCGAACCACTCGTGGAGTTCGTCAAGTTTACCGGGCTTGGCTGTGTACGAATCCAGTCGATAGATGGTGGTGATGGTGCCCGCATCGGAAGGGTCGGCTGGGAAGCCCGGTTCCGCAGCGAGTGCCGCCGCGAGCACGATACCCAGCATGGGGAGCAGCGGTCGTTCGGGGCGAGTTTTCGTCGTCATGGCCGTACCCTCCGAAGCGTTGCAACGATAGCAGATCCGGCCGCGTTCGATCCACCAGGATGGCAAGGTGGCGGCGGCCTCGTTCACTGCGGCTTGGGGCGAAGGGGGAGGTCAGTTCGACGTTGCCGCTTGGCGAAGCGGTGTGGCCCCCCTTTTTCGACGTCAGACGAAGATCGCTTCGACTGGCTTCCCCTTGCCGTCTTCGGTGGCGTAGAAGGGCCGGCTCTCGATCTCGAAGGACGTCTTGGGGCTGACGCCCATGGCCGTGAACAGCGTGGCGTGCAGGTCGGTCACCGAGACCGGATGTTCGACGGCCATGCAGGGTCGCTCGTCGGCCGTGCGGCCTTGCACGAAGCCCCGCTTCACGCCGCCGCCGAACAGCACGACCGAGGAGCCGCCCGTGAAGTGGCGGTGCTGGCCGTAGTGCTCGGGCTTCTGCAGGAAGTCCTTGGGCGAACTGGCCTGGTCGCTGGCCGTCGAGCCGGGCTGGCCCTCCACGATCATGTCGCGGCTGAACTCGCTGGCGATCACCACGAGCGTGCGGTCGAGCAGGCCCCGGCTCTCGAGGTCGCGGATCAGGGTCGCGATCGGCCGGTCGATCATCCGATGGAGCTTCGCCACCCGCTCGTGGCCCCGCTCGTGGGTGTCCCAGTGGACGAACGGGATGTACTCGGTCGTGACCTCGACGTAGCGGGCGCCGTGCTCGACGAGCCGGCGGGCCAGGAGGCAGCCGCGGCCGAAGCGGCCGTCGTCGCCGCCCATGTCGTACCGCTCCTGCACCTCCTTCGGCTCCAGCGTGATGTCGAAGGCGGCCTTCTCCGTGGCACCCAGGAGACGGTGGGCGTTGTCGAGGCTCCGGAGCATCGATTCCTGGTGGAAATCGCTCGTGAACTCGGTTTGCGGTGAGGCCTTCAGCATCCGCTTGAACCGCTCGTAGCGGCTGGCGAATCGTTCCGCGTCCATGCCCTTCGGCGGCCGCACGGCCAGCGCCGCCTGCTCGGGGAAGGGGAGATTCATGGGGCCGAACTCGCTGCCGAAGAAGCCCGCCGTGGTGAAGGCCTTGATCTCCTCGTTCTCGCCGACCCCCTCCAGCCGCTGCCCGATGTTGATGAAGGCCGGCATCACGGGATTGCGGGGCCCGAGCACGCGGGCCAGCCAGGCGCCGATGTGCGGGCAGGCCACGGTCTGGGGGGGCACGTAGCCGGTGTGCCAGTGGTACTGGTGCCGCGAGTGGAGGATGCTGCCGAGGTCGGGCTGCACGTGGGAGCGGATCAGCGTCGCGCGGTCGAGCACGCGCGCGATCTCCGGGAGGCCGTCGCAGATCCGCACGCCGTCGATCGCCGTGGGGATCGAGGGGAACGTGCTGATCACGTCGGCCACCGCCAGGCCCGGCTCGAA
>CAXNGP010000119.1:0-6315 GCA_964201845.1 Pirellulales bacterium | reverse complement strand
AACCGCTGCTGGCGGCGATCGGGGGGCTGGAGGACGGCGGGGAAGGGGGCCGGCAGGTGGCGGATCATTGGTCGGGTTCGGCGGTCAGGTTCGACGTGTAGCCGCCGGATCATGCGGAACTTCACGCCCTCTTTCAACCGCAGGATCGGCCCCCGGCTAACCGCCGCTGGAACCGGCCGATTCAGGCTTCCAGGCGGCGAAACGCCTGCAGGCCCGAGGCAAGCGGCACGGCGGTCGCTGCCAGGCCGGCGACCGTGACCGTGGCGAGGCTGGTGGCCATCCCCATCGGTCCCCCGGCCCAGGCGAGCAGGCCGTCGGGCGCGATGACCGTGGGCCCCAGCGTGCGGGCCAGCAGAAAAAGGTGGGTCGGAATCGCCGCCACCACGACCACGACCATGATGAACAGCGAACTGAGCACCAGGCAGAGCGTGCCCCCGAATCCGGAGGCGATCTTCGACGGCGACGACTCCCGCAGTTCGGGCATCCGGGCCCCGAGGCCAACGGCGATTCCGGAGAGCCCTAGGCAGAGGAGCAGGCAGCAGTACTCGTGCAGGGCGATCAGCCGCCACGGAAGCCCCAGCATCGAGTCGCTGAGGAATACGAGCCCCGCGCAGGGCACGACGCCACCCAGAAACGAAAACAGGAACTTCGACCAGACGATCTGGTCGCGGTGCACCGGCAGCAGCCCCAGGATCCAGAATCGCCGCCCTTCCAGGCTGATCATCGGATAGATGAACCGCGTCGTGAACGTGGACAGGATCAGGCCGACGACCGCAAGGTTGAGGAAGCCGATCATCGACGCGTAGGCGTTGTGGTAGTTGAACGAGCGTAGGTTGAAGAAATACAGGCCGAGCAGCCCGAAGAAGATCAGGAACTGCGACCACTGGGAGATGTCGCGGCGAAACAGCCGCAGATCCTTGACCAGCAGCAGCCGCAGCGGCCGGCCCACGGCGGCGTCGCTGCCGATCAGGGCCCGATCGACGAGACCGGCCCGCCGGCGGCGGCGGGCCGGCACCTCGCCCGCGAGATGACTGTAGCCCTTGCGGTAGGCGATGCTGGCCAGCCAGCCGGCCAGCAACTGAAGCACGAGCGAGTTGGCCAGCAGCAGCGAGAGAAACTTCACCGCCTCGGAGAGGCCCGTTGCCGACGGTCGCCCCGACGGCTGCGTCCGGGCCGCCTCGATCAGGCCGCTCGAGAGCCACCAACTCGGAAACAGCTTTTGTTCCGTGATCGCGAGGCGGGCGAAGGTGCGTTCGAACCAGGCCGTCGACATGGCGTCGGTGCGGCTCTGGAATACGAGCGACCAGCCGAGCCAGATGGCCAGCAGGCAGCAGCCGGCGACCGCGAGCGACAGGGCGTGGATCCGCAGGCGGGGCATCCAGGCCACCAGCGTCAGGCAGGCGATGCCGCCGAGGGCGGCCGGGATCGTCACGAAGGCGATCATCAGCGGCAGCAGCAGGGCGTAGTACGGCCAGGCGGCCTCGCGGACCACGCCATAGGCGACGAGCATCGGGCTGCCGAGCAGCACGAAGCCCCAGCTCGCGAACCACAGCGCCTCGCGGAACTTGTGGGCGAAGACGGTCTCGGCGCGGACCGGGAGCGTGAGCAGCAGTCGGGCCTCGGGCGAGCAGTACATGCCGCCGTACAGGAGGATGCCGGTCGAGAACACGAGCATCACCATCAGCGAGGAGAAGAAGGCGTTGAAGAGCAGCGAGATCACGTCGGCATGGAGCGCTTCGAGGAACGAGAACGCCTCCACGAACAGCCCGTACAGCGCCCCCCAGAAGAGGCTGCTGAGCATCACGACCAGCGAGAGCCGTAGCCGCGAGCCCACGACCATCGACCGGACCGTCTCCCAGACGAGCGTGGCCCGTAGCCGGAGAAAGAGCCGCGACTCCTCGTCGAGCGTCAGGAGTCGCACCGCCTCCCGGGGGGCCGTGGGCCCGCTCATGGCCGCATCCCACGGGGGCTCGTCAGTTCGAGATAGAGCTGCTCGAGCGACGTGGCCTCGAGCGCGACCTGCTCGCGGAGCTCCGTCACCGTGCCCAGGAACCGCAACTGGCCCCGGACCATGATCCCGACGCGGTCGGCCATCTCCTCGGCCATCGCCAGCGTGTGGGTCGACATGAAGACCGTCATGCCCTCGCTCGTCCGGGCCTCCAGCAGATCCTTGACGATCCGGACGCTCCGCGGATCGAGGCCCACCATCGGCTCGTCGAGCACGAGCACGTCGGGGTCGTGCAGCAGCGACGCCGCGAACACGAGCCGCTGCTTCATCCCGAGCGAGTAGCTCTCGGCCAGGTCGTCGGCGAATTCACCCAGTTCGAAGCACTCGATCTCCCGGTCGATGCGACCGCGGGCCAGGTGCCGCGGCATGCCGAACATGTCGGCGATGAAGCAGAGAAACTCCCGGCCCGTCAGCTTGTCGTACAGGCAGGGCTCGTCGGGCACGTAGCCCACATGCAGGTGCGCGGCCCGGGGATCGGCGACCACGTCGTGGCCGCAGATCCGGATGCTGCCGCGCGACGGGTGCAGCAGGCCGACGAGCATCTTGATGCTGGTCGTCTTGCCGGCACCGTTGGGGCCGAGCAGGGCGAACAGTTCGCCCCGGGGGATCGCCAGCGAGAGATCGGCCACGGCGGTCTTGAGGCCGTAGGTTCGGGAGACGTGATCGAACTCGATCATGGGGTCGGCTCCCCGCTGGCGGTGGTCGCGTTGCGTGGATCGTTGGGCAACGCCGCGCGGGGCTCGCCGGCCGCCATCCGGGCTGCCTCCGCGTCGGGCCGACGCACGAAGGCCACGTGGGCTCCGAGCAGGGCGGCTTCCTGGCGGAGCACCCGGCCGGTGCGATCGACCCACAGCCTGCAGCGTGGCTCACCGTCACTGGTTGGATCGACCCGGTAGGTGACCACGCGCGCCTGCACGAGATTCCCCTCCCAGTAGGTCATTTCCGCGCTCCCGACCTCGGCGTGGAGGATCTCGAGCGGCGACTGGCCCGCCCGCAGCGGACTGTACACCGGCACGGTCCAGCGATGGCCCTCGTGGAGGTCGGGCAGCGTCGCCTGGGGTGAGAGTTCGTCGGCGATCATCAGGTCGGTGGGTAGGTGCCGGGTGGTCTCGTATCGCAACTCGCCCGCGACCACGTTGATCGTCACCGAGCCGGCGTCGACGGTGCCGGTGAGCACCACCGGCTGGTCCGTTCCCGGGAGGTTGACCACCGAGGAAAACGAACTGAGTTGCCCGCGCTCGTCGATCGCCAGCCGGCCCCGGGCGTCCAACGCCGCGGCATCGCCGTTCGGCGTCAGCCGCTGCATCAGGAGCGTCGCCCAGCCCGGCAGCATCTCTTTCCAGGGAAGCCGTTCGAAGTGGAGATGACTGTCGACGAGGATGCCCTGGTGCGCCGATCGTGAGGTCTGGGTGAGGGCCCAGCCGATCGGTTCCTCGTTGCAGAAGACCGTCCAGGCGACCGGCACGAGCCGGCTTCCAGACGCGTACAAGGCCTGCTGGCCAGGGGGGCTGCCAGACTGCAAGGTCGGCAGAATCTTGGCGGCCATCAGCCAGCCGGTGGTGACGCACCAAAACCCGATCACGACGGGGGTGAAAATCGGCCGTTGAAGCATCTGCCGTCGCAACCTCCGGTTGACCACACCCATTCTGAGTCTACCAGCCTCTGCATGGGAGGCAGTCGGCGAGTTCGGGGCGATATCGTGCGGATTTCGTGACTCGCGGGATTCTCACGCGGCGGCAGATTGTCAGTTCAGGGGGGCAGGCGTACACTCCGCTACCGACGGGGCTGAGGCCACGGGAAACCCTCCCTGGGCCACCTCGGCCAGGGATTGCGGGCAGGAAGTCCTGCCAGACGGTTCCCGCGGCTTGCCCCGATCATTCGATGTCCGCCGGACTTGGTTCCATGACCAGAGACGTCTATTTCCTTCAGCACTGCCCGGTCTGCGGCCGCATGCTGCAGGTGCGGGTCAATCTCCTGGGTCAGCGGGTCTATTGCCAGCACTGTGGCGGGGGTTTCGTGGCCATGGACGAGCAGATGCGGCCCGCCCCCGGGGCGGCATCGTCGGTGGTCGATCGCGTCGATCAACTCCTCGAACGAGCGGCGCTCGTCCTCGAGCAGTCCGGGACCGACTCCGCCGCCGACTGATCACGCCACTGGCGAGGCCGGTCGGTGGGGCGATTCTCACGCCCTGCCGGGATTCGGGAGGCCGGTCAGGGCGGCCAGGTGCCGCCAGTAGTCGGGGAAGGTTTTCGCAACGCAGCCGGGGTCGGCGATCGCGACGCCCGCCACGCGGAGCCCCGCCAAGGCCAGGCTCATGGCCATCCGGTGGTCGTCGTAGGTCTGGATCACGGCGCCGTGCAGGGCTGTCGCGACGCCCGAGGGCCAGACCGTCATGCCGTCCTCCCGCTCCTCGACGTCGGCTCCCAGCCGGCGGAGTTCCCGGACGAGGTCGCCGATCCGATCGGTCTCCTTATCACGCACGTGGGCGACGTTGGTGATCCGCGTCGGGCCGGTGGCGAAGAGCGCGACGACCGCGAGGGTCGGGACGGTATCGCTGATGGCGTTCATGTCGATCTCGATGCCACGATCCGCCCGGCCGGAGACGACGACGTGGTCGTCGCCCCAGGAGAGAGCGCAGCCCATCCTGGCCAGGGCGTCGCAGAACGCCACGTCGCCCTGAAGGCTCGCCCGCCCCAGCCCCTCGATTCGGACCCGTCCACCGGTGATCGCAGCGGCGGCGGCGAAGTAGCTGGCTGCCGACGCATCTGGCTCGATCGCGTAGTCGCAGCCGCGATACCCCGTCGCCTCGATCCGCCACGACCGGTCGCCGGTCACCTCGCACCGGGCCCCGAAGGCCTCCATCACCTGGCGGGTCATGGCCAGGTAGGGCAGCGAAACCAGCCTTCCCTCGAACTCGATGGCGAGGCCGTCGCGGCTGCAGGGGGCGGCGAGCGCCAGGCCGCTGGCAAACTGGCTCGACGTCGCGCCGCGGACACGGGCGGCGCCGCCTCGCAGCCCATGGGAGTGGATCACCACCGGCGGGCAGTCTCCCGGGCTCTCGGCCCGGGCATCGACGCCGAGGGACCGCAGGGCCTCGAGCAGGTCGCCGATCGGCCGCTGCCGCATCCGGGCGGTGCCATCGAGCCGATACGTGCCGTTTCCAAGACCGCACACGGCCGAGAGAAACCGCATCGTCGTGCCACTGGCCGCGCAGTCGATCGTGGCCGCCGCCGCGGGGATCGCCCCCGCCGTTCCCCGCACGCCGGCCGTACCGGCAGACCAATCCACATCGAGCGAGACCCCGAGGGCCGCGAGGCCGGCCGCCATGACCCGCGTGTCCTGGCTGTCGAGCAGTCCCGTCAGGCGGCTCGGGCCGCTCGCCAGCGCCGCACACACGAGCGCCCGGTTGGTGATGCTCTTCGAACCCGGTGGGCGGGCGGAGCCCGTCACCGGCTGCGCGACGACGGGGATCGGCAGCGGGTCCGTCATCTCATCGCTCAACGGCCGGACCGTCGGATGACGGGGTCTTCGAGCAGGGCGTTCAGCGGGGCCACCTGCTCCCCGCCGTCACCGGCTTTTCGCCACTCGGCCCGAGCCCGCGACGGATTCGGCGGGTCGAGGCAGAGCCAGCGAGCACCGAGGAACAGGTGGTTCGCGGCCCGGCCGTCGGTTTCGAACCAGCCCTCGACCACGGCTAGTTCGATGCGCGGGTCGACCCGCTCCCGCGGCACGCGCTCGATCTTGCCGGCCTGCTTGTAAATGAACATAGCGGGCGTGATCTCGATCACCGAGAAGGGCTTGCCGTCGACCTGGAACTCCCGGCCCGCGTTCGCGGCTGCGATCGCCTGCTCGCGGAAGCCGAAGAACTCGCGGGCGTAGGTGGCCAGAAGCCGCCAGCGCTCGATCCGTGTGGCCGCCTCGACGTCGTCGCCGACGTGACTGTCGGCGGCCTTGATCGCCCGGTCGGCGGTGTCGAACTCACCCCGCTGGAGCGCCTTGAAAGCCTCGCCGAGCGACTTGTCGAGCGCCTCCTGCATCCGGGCCCGTTCCTGATCGGCCTCCTGTGCTCCCGCGGTTTCGGCCATCTCGGCCTTTCGACGCGCCTCCTCGGCCTCCCGGGCGGCGATCGCCTTCTGCTCCGCCATCTCCGCATCGCGGCGCGACTGCTCCTCTTTCTCCTGCTCCCGCCGCAGCCGCTCGGCTTGCCGCTGCTGCTGCATCTCCGCCTTTTCCGTTTCCGCCTGCGGCATCTCCCCCTGGGCAGGCCGCTGCTCCTCGTCCTTCTCCGACTCCGAGCGGCCGGGCCT
>CAXNGP010000118.1:0-6333 GCA_964201845.1 Pirellulales bacterium | reverse complement strand
CTCCGCAAGGAGTTCGACGTGCCAAAGCTGCCCGCCGTCGTCGCCACGGTGGGCTTCGACGGCTACCGGATCACGTCCGGCCCCTGGCGGGGCGTGTGGGAGGCGCAGATGGCGGTCGGCGACCCCGGGCAGCATCCGGAGTTTGCCGGCACCGTGGCCTCGGTGGATACCCGCGACTTCTGGCGGGAGGTCATCGAGTCGCCGCGATCCCAGGACTACCACTACCACCGCAACCCCGAGACCTACCTGCTCGTGGGCGAGGCGCTCGGTCGCGCGATGGTCAGGCTCCAGGGAGGCCAGGCCGCGGCGATTCCGAAGTCGGATCGTGAGGCCCGCGTGGCCACCGAGATCGCCGCCGAGCGCGCCAAGGCCGCGCCCACGGCGGAGCAGCTGGCCGCCCACGCGGCGGCGATCAAGCCGCTGATACTCGACGGTGCGCTGGCGAGGTTTGTCGCCGCCGAACGCAACCACCCGCAACTCGTGGCGGCGCTCGCCGGAGAGCGGCCCGCGAAGCCCTCGCCGCTGTTGGCCGACACGCTCGATGACGCCGTGGCCTACTACCAGGCGGCCGGCATCCACGACTACGACTGGCAGCCCTACGGCCCCGAAATGAAGTCGGCCGCCTGGGACTACTTCAGCTTCGATCCGCCGCCGTCGGAGGCTCCGGCCGACCCCAAGGCCAAGCTCCCTGCCGTCGTCGCCATCCCGACGCCCCCGGGCATGGAAGGCTGGTTCGCCGCCGACTTCGACGCCCGCCAGGCGGGCTGGAAGACTGGCCCGGCTCCCTTCGGCGAGAGCAACGAGAAGTTCGTATTTCCCGAGTGGGCGGAACAGATGCGGGCCAACCGCAAGCCCGCGACGCCCTGTGACCACGCCGTGCTCCTGCTGCGGCAGCGTTTCGACATCCCCAAGCTCGACCCCGGCCATCGCTACCGGATCCGGGTGGCCGGCAGCGCCCACAACAACATGGGCGAGGGCTACTCGATCCACGCCAACGGCCGGCTGGTGGCCGCCGCGTCCGAGGGCGTGACGGCTTGGCGTCGGCAGGGGCGGATCCCCCGCGGCGGCCATGTCTTCACCGACCTCCGCGACGCCTTCCCGGGTGGCCCGACGTCGATCGCGGTCAGCGGCTTTCCGATGCTGCCCCCGCCGTCGGCCGACCACTTCATTCCCGCCGGCCCGGCCCTGACGGTGTGGATGGAGCAGATGAAACTCCCGCCAATCGACTGAACCGTTCCGTGCGTCGGGGCCGCTTCGGCGGCGATGCCGAACGAGGCTAGCGCCGCCGTTCAGCCCTCGGTCTCGTAGCCCTTGCGCGGCTCGCGGGCCAGGAACGACGAGGCCAGTTCGTCGCCCACGATTCGTTCCGCGGCCGGATCCCAGCGCACCGTGCGGCCGAGCCGGGCGGCGATGCCGGCCAGGTGGCAGGTGGTGAGCCCGCGGTGGTGGCTCGCGACGTCGGCGATCGGCTCTCGCCGCTCGGCCACCGCCGCGAAGAACTCCGCCACGTGGCCGGTCGGCTCGCGGCCCTTCCAGGCGGTGAGGATCGCCTCGGGCCCGAGCGGCCGGGTGGCGAGGTCGTCCACGGGTCGGCCCGAGAGCTTGCCACGGTTCACGAAGATCCGTCCCTCGGTGCCCTCGAACAGGATCCCGTTATCGGCGTCGTGGCGGATCACGAGTTCGAGCCCGTCGGCGTACGTGGACCGGATCAGAAACTCGCTCGCCGTGTTGTAGCGGTCGGCGGCGGTGGGCTGGCCATCCACCATCGGCACCGGGTGGTTGACCATCACCGGTTCGACCGTGACCGGCCCCGTCTCGGTCTTTCCCGCGGCCCAGGTGGCGATGTCCACGTGATGGGCGCCCCAGTCGGTGAGCTTCCCGCCGGAATAGTCGTACCACCAGCGAAACTCATAGTGGCCGCGGGCCCAGGCGCCGGGAATGTTCTTCGCGCCCTTGAGATACCGGTGCTCGGCCTGGGGCGCCGGCCCCAGCCAGCGGTCCCAGTCGAGCCCGGCCGGCGGCGCCACGGCCGGCAGTGGCGGGCTCGTCGGCCCGTCCCCCACCGCGCACTGGATCCGCGTGAGCTTGCCCAGCCGGCCCGCCTGCACAAGCGCCACGGCCGTGATGAACCGCAGGTCGCTCCGCTGCTGCGTGCCCACCTGTACGATCCGGCCCGTCGTGCGCACCGCCTCGCGGAGCCGCCGGCCCTCGTCGATCGTGAGCGTGAGAGGCTTCTCGCAGTAGACGTCCTTGCCGGCCCGCACCGCCTCGATCGCGATCTTGGCGTGCCAGTGGTCCGGCGTAGAGATGTGCACCGCATCGATCGCCGCGTCGTCGATCACCTTTCGATAGTCACCCGTGACGGCCGGCGCCACGCCCTGCCAGCCTCTCACGATCTCGCGGGCCCGCCCCAGCCGCTCGGCATCGACGTCACAAACGGTGACGATGTCGGCGAACTTGGGAAACTCCTTGCCCACGCCATAGTTGCCGGCGGGATCCATCACCCGCTTGTCCCAGCGGGCTCCGCAGCCGATCACGGCCAGTCGCGGCCGCGCGGTGGCCGCCCGAAAGCCGGCCGCCCGGGCCACCGTGCCCCGTGCGACGACCGCGCCGAAGCCGCCGGCTCCTGCGGCCAAGAGATCTCGACGCGTGGGCACAGAGGCAAGTCGCACGAACCGGGTTCCTGGAGACCACAGCCGCGATCGACTGCAGCACTACACTTTACCGCTATCGTCTCCATCGAGTCGAGCAGGCGCTCGCTCCGGGCCGGCGACGGGTTGACGCCACCCCGGAGCAGCGTCACCTGGGCCGTCACTCTCGAGACGTGCATGAATCCCGCTTGCTGTACGATCAACGCGTTCCCGCAGGACCGGAAAACGCCGCATGCATCATTGGACGCTCTTCGCCCCGGCCGCCGCCGCCTTGACGCTCGGCCTCACGACAATCGTCGGGGAACAGACGTGGCTGCTCGCCGCCTGCAGTGTGGCCCTGGTCGCGGCCGTGCTCGCCGCGGTGCACCACGCGGAAGTTATCGCCCATCGCGTTGGTGAGCCATTCGGCACCCTCGTGCTCGCGCTCGCTGTGACGGTGATCGAAGCTGCTCTCCTGCTCTCCTTACTCGTCGCCGGTGGCAATGGGATGGAGAAACTGCCCCGCGACACCGTGTATGCCACCGTGATGATCATCACCACCGGCGTCGTCGGCCTCTGCACGCTGATCGGCGGTCTCGCCCATCGCGAGCAGTCGTTTCGCGTCGAGGGGGCTGGCGGGGGCCTCGCCGCGCTGATCGTACTCGCGGCCGTCACGCTGGTGCTGCCCAACCTCACGACCACGACCGATGTCGGCACCTACAGCCGCTCCCAGTCGCTGTTCGCGGCCGCCATCTCGGCAACGCTGTGGGGTATCTTCGTCTTCGTCCAGACGATCCGGCACCGCGACTACTTTTTGCCCCACGACGACGACGCCCGCCCCGACGAGCACGCTCCGCCACCGTCGGGCCAGCAGGCGGCCGTGAGCTTCGGGATGCTGTTCGTGGCCCTGGTCGCGGTCGTGGGTCTCGCGAAGGTGCTCTCTCACCCGCTGGAGGAGTTGGTCGAGGCCTTTCAACTGCCCCGTGGCGTGGTCGGAATCGCGGTCGCGATGGTGGTGCTGCTGCCTGAGACCTGGGCTGCGATCCGGGCGGCCCACGCCAACCGGCTGCAGAGCAGCATGAATCTCGCGATCGGTTCCGCACTCGCGACGATCGGCCTGACGGTGCCGGTCGTGGTGCTGTTCGCGACGGCCTATGACCTGCCGCTCATGCTGGGGCTCGAGCCGAAGGATGTCACCCTGCTCGCGACGGCCCTGCTCGTGAGCGTGGTCACGCTCGGCACAGGCCGGACCTCGATGATGCAGGGGGCGGTGCACCTCGTGCTGTTCGCCACGTACCTCTTCCTCGCCTGCGTACCCTGAACAGCCCACCCTGACGACCACGCTCGGCGCGGTCAGGGCTTCACTTGATCTTCATCCCCTCGATGTAATCGAGCAGGCTCGCGAACTGCGCGATCGACAGGTCGGCCACGAGCCCCTCGGGCATCGCGCTCGTGGGGAGCTTCGCGCGCTCCTCGATCGCCGCCTTGGCGACGCGGTGCTCCGCCCCCAGGGCGTCGCGCATCACGAGCAGGTCGGCCGCCTCGCTCGTCACGAAGCCCACAAGTGACTTGCCGTCTTCGAGCACCAGCGCCGTGGTCGCGAAGCCCTGGGCGATCGACTTGTGGGGCAGCAGGATGCTTTCGGCGAGCTGGCGGCGGTTGTAGATGCCCGCAGCGTTGGCAAGCGACGGCCCGAGCCCGGCGCTATCGGGGCCGGCGGAATGGCAGGTCACGCACTTCTTCGCCACGAACAGCTCCGCCCCCACGCCGGGGTCGCCCCGCCGCTCCGCGATGAGCTCGAGGATCTCATCCACCTTCCGCTCGCCCAGCTTCGGCCCCTTGTCGGCCGCGACCTCGGCGGCCTTGGCCGGATCGACGGCGGGCGTTGCAACGGCGGTAGCCGTCGTCCGCTTGGGCGGCTCGACGACGCCGTGGGCCGCGTAGTCCAGGCCGATCGCGGCCGCAGGCAGACGGTGCAGCCCAAGCGTCCGGGCGAGCCCGGGCAGCTCCGCCGACGCCGCAGCCTTCACCGCCGCCGTGATCGCGGTGGCGATCCGCGGCGAGGCCGACCACTCCTCGAGCGCGTAGTAGGGGCCACGGGTGTCGGGCCGCGTGCCCCAACCATCCCCCTTCCATTCGCTCTCCCGCCGCCACTGCCGGGCTGCCGCCCAGACGAGGTCGGCCCGCCGCACCGCATCGGCGGCCCCGAGCCGCGTGAGCACCGCATCCACGGCGGGCTCCGAATGAATCTCGCCGAGCACGCGGCACGCGGCTCGCCGCAGGGCCGGAACCGTCGACGACTCGTCGATCGCAGCGGTGCACGCGGCGATCACGTCGGCCTCCCGGGCCACCGTCAGCCGCACAAGTCCCTCGACCGCCGTATGGGCCACGATCGGGTCACTGTCGACCGTCGCCGCGAGCAGCCGCGCCGCCTCGGTGCCGTCGCCCGTCCGCACGAGTGCGACCACGGCCTCCCGTCGGGCACGGGCGTCGGTCGATCCAAGCCCCGCGCGGAGCGGCTCGTGCGGCACAGCCTTGCCTGAGGCCGCCAGGTCACCGAGGGCGCGAATCGCCCAGGGCGCGACGGTAGCGTCGGCGGCAAGCGCCGCGAGTGTCGGTACGGCCACCTCGCCGCGACCGAGCGCCAGCGCATAGATCGCCGCCACCCGTGCCGCGGGCTTGGCTGACGGGTCGCGAGCGAGCGCCGCGAGCGCGGGCTCCGCCTCGGCCACGAGCGATCGGCCCACGAGCGCCCGCTGGGCCTCGAGTCGGAGCCGATGGCTCGGGCCCGCGAGCACGGCCACGAGTTCGGCTGCCGTCGCCTTGCCCAGATCGGGCAGGGGAATCGTCGCCAGCCCTTCGGGTCGCAGCCTCGCGACAAAGCCCACATCGCGGCCCGACCAGTTGAAGCCACCGCCGCGCCAGCTTGCGGCATAGATGTTGCCGAGGGCGTCGACATCGAGGTCGGTGGCCCGGTTGATCTCGAGAAACGGCTCCTGCTTGGCTTCGTAGCCGGCCCCACGGGGCGTGAGCGGGTGACGATAGATCCGGCCCGTGCCCCAATCGCAGCTGTAGGGCTGGTCGTTCAGTTCCGCCGGCATCCACGGCTCGTCGATCCAGCAGGCGCCGGTGCCAGAACCGCCGCCGTAGTCGGCCAGCGGGGCCACGACCTCGTCGGCGAAGTGCATATAGCGTCGGGGATAGCCGTGATCCTCGAGGCCCGTGAAGGCGTGGAGCCGCACGTTCCAGCCGCCGCCATCGTTGGTGTTGTCGCGGGCGATCATGTCGAGCAGCGGGCCGACGGCCGCCTCGAGGTTGTTGCGGGTGCCACGGGCGAAGAGGTCGAGCCCCGAGCCGTCGGGCCGAAACCGCACGATCCCGCCGCCGCGGAGCTGAAGCCTTCGACCATCGCGGCCCTCGGCCTCCATGAAGCCGAAGTCGCCGATAGCGGCGTAGATCCAGCCGTCGATCCCGAGCGCCAGCCCGTTGCTCGTGTGGTCGGCCGGCCGCTTCGAGTAGTCGAAGGCGATGCCGCTCACGAGCCGCTCCTGCTCCTCGGCGATGCCGTCGCCATCGGCGTCGCGAAAGGCGGTCACGTGCGGCGGATGGAGCACGACGAGCCGGCCGTCCACGAACACGAGTCCGCGGGGCGAGTCGAGGTCGGAGACGAACTCCTTGACCTCATCGGCCGCGCCGTCGCCAT
>CAXNGP010000117.1:0-6353 GCA_964201845.1 Pirellulales bacterium | reverse complement strand
GGCGAGATGGCACGGGCAACCCCGAGCCACCTCACCCGAGCGGGCGAAACTGCGGACATTGCCCGAGGAAGGCCAGCGGGTTGGCGAGGCTGATCTTCTCGGCGAGCGCTCCCGCATGGCCGCGGCGGCGCATCTCGACGTGGCACTTCGGCACCGACAACGGGTCGCTGGGCCCCCAGTCGCCGGCCGAGTTGATCCAGATCCGCTCCGAGCCGTACCGCTCGATGATGTCGACGGCCCGCTGCGGCGTGCACTTGCTGTCGGGGTAGAGCGTCATCCCCGCCCAGAAGCCGCGGTCGAGCACCGCCTCCACCGTGTGCTCCTCGACGTGGTCGATGAGCACGCGGCCCGGTTCGACACCGGCGTTCTTCAGCGCATCCATGATCAGCCGCGTGCCCTTGAGCTTGTCTTCGAGGTGGGGCGTGTGAACGAGAATCAGTCGGTCATACCGCTTGGCGATCTCGATCTGGGCCTCGAGGATCAGCAGTTCGTTCCGGCTGTTCTTGTTGAGGCCGATCTCGCCGATGCCGAGCACGTTGGGCCGGTCGAGGAACTCGGGAATCAGCGCCATCACCTCTCGGGCGAAGCCGACGTCCTCGGCCTCCTTGGGGTTGATGCACAGCCAGCAGTAGTGGGCGATCCCGTAGCGGGCCGCCCGCTTGGGCTCGGTCTCCGTCAGCTGGCGGAAATAGTCGAAGAAGCCGGCCGGCGAGGAGCGATCGAAGCCGGCCCAGAAGGCGGGCTCCGTGACGGCGATGCAGCCCGCCTCCGCCATCCGCGCGTAGTCGTCGGTGGTCCGGCTCACCATGTGGATGTGGGGGTCGATGTAGGGCATGACGCATCAGCCGCGGCGGGCGGCGGTCAGTAGTTCGTGGCGGGATCGGCGCCGAGGGCGCCCTGCGAGTGGGCGGCCGGGATCGGCTCGGCCGTGTGGTCGCTGAGGAGTTCCAGGATCCGGCGGGCCCGGTCCCCCTGGCCGTCGATCAGCAGCGGAATCGCACGCGCGAGCGCCCGAACGCGGACATCGCCCGTTCCCGCCGGGGCCGCGGCCCGCTCGAGGCGGTCGAGGAAGGCCGCGAGGTCGAGGAGCTTCGCCCGATGCTCCATGAAGTAGAGATCGACGACCTGCAGTCCGGTCAGCGGGCACGTGGGGTCGGGCATCGAGTCACCTGCGGCCACGGGGAAACCCTTCCATCATGATCACCGCTCCACCGATCCGCCAGCGGCCACCGTTCATCGCCGGCGCGGGCGGCGCGGCGGGGCGGGCGGCCCCTCCAGCGGCTCGACGAACGCCAGCCCGTGGACGCGATACTCCCGACCGGTCGCCAGCTCGAAGCAGGCCCGGCGACTGCGGAGCAGCTGGCCGGCCCGGAACACGCCCCCGTTGGCGGCCCGGAACACGGCCCGCTCGGCGAGCTCCTCCACCCGGACCTGCCCGGCCGGAGGCGGGTCATACTCCGCCAGCGCCAAGACGAGCCCGCGGTCGCTGCAACTCGCCGCGGCGGGATCCTCGAGGTAGCGGGCCAGCGCCGTTCCGACCCGCGGGGGCAAGAGGCCGCCGTCCACGACCGGCCGCAGGAGGCCGCCAAACTCCGCCTTCCACTCCGACCCGTGCGGCCGGAATCGGCGCCGGCCCCGGTGCCGCTCCCAGGTGGCGGCATGGGCGATCTCGTGCAGCAGGGTCGTCAGGAAGGCGAACGGGTTCAAGTCGTCGTTGATCGTGATCCGGTGGCGGGCCGCCAGGCGGGTCGGCGGGCGATGGTCGCCGAGCTTCGTCCGGCGGGGCCGCGAGAGCCGCAGTTCGAGCGGCTGGCGCACGAGCAGTTCGGCCACGTAGGCATCGCATCCCGCAGGCAGGAGCGGCTGCACGAGCGCCGTGATCGCCTGGCCCCGGGCGACGCGGGACCGCGATCCGCGGTCGGTGAATGGCATCCGTGCCATGGGGTCAGTCTTCAGGTGGGGTGATCTCGAGCGTGGGGATGTCTTCGCTGGCAACGTCGTGACTCGCGAAATACCGCGCGATCGCCGCGACCTCGGCCTCGGTCGCGGCCGCGGGTGTCTCGTCGCGCACCAGTCGCTCGGTCTGCGCCGTGCCCGCCACGATCGTGGTCCGCTCCTCGATCCGCCAGCGCGGCCCGAAATGGAACACCGCGTAGTACATCGTCTTCGCCGTGACGGCGCCCACCCCGCCGCAGCGGCAGGCTTCGTAAAACATCCGATGGACGGCCCGCCAGGGCCGGTCGCGAGTCTCGCAGGCCACGTCGTGCACGACCGAGGCGTCGCGAAACTCTCCCGAGAACGGCCCGCCGATCAGGCTCCAGAACGCCCGCGGGATGCTCGCCCCGTTGACCACCGCCCCGACGGGGGCCGGCCAGCGGGTCTCCCGCGGATCGACGTAGGCGAATGGCTCCACGAGTGTCATCGACCGGCCGTCGTCTTCCCAGCGGGCGATCACCTGCCCTTCGAACCGTCCCCAGCCGGCGGCGGGGGCGGCGGCCGGCACCGCGAAGCTCGGCCCCTGCGGCGTCGCGCGAGCCGCCAGGAAGGCGACCAGCGGCCGGGCGGCTTCCGGCAGGCAGCCATCGTCGCACGACAGCCGGTCGATCCGCCCGTCGCGATCGATCGCGAGGTCGTACTGCAGGCGATCGCGGCCGGTCTCGGCAAACCGCTCGCAGGAGCCATCCAGGCCGCAGGCGGTCACGAGCCGCTCGAGTTCCTCGCGTTCGCTCGCCGGCAGCGCGGCCGGGTCGATCCGCACGCCCCGCATCGCCCCGGCGAATCCGCCCGATTGGAGGAACGTGATCTGCATGTCCGTGGCTCCGGTCCGTGGCTCCGCCGTCCGTCAGTATGCCGTGGCTTGCAACCTCCCGTCACTCGAGTCACTGTTGAGGCGGGCGGCCGACACGGTTCACGACACGGGCTCGTTTCGCAGATGCGCACCGCACTGGTCACCGGCGCGACCGGTTTCATCGGCCGGCACGTCGTGGCCGGGCTGCTCGACCGAGGCGTGGCTGTGCGGGCGCTGGTGCGGTCGCCCGCCAAGGCCAGCCATCTCGACCACGATGGCGTCGAGACCGTCGCCGGCTCGCTCGCCGACATCGCCGGCTGGCAGCCGGCCCTCGCGGGCTGCGATGCCGTATTTCACTGCGCGGGGCTCGTGGCGGCCCGCCGGCGGGCCGACCTCATGGCCGTCAACGGCGCGGCCGTCGGCCGGCTTGCCGACGCCTGCGCCGCGCTCGAGACGCCGCCGGCCCTCGTCCATTTCTCCTCGCTGGCCGCGGCCGGCCCGGCGCCGCGCGACGGCGTCCGGGACGAGGCCGACGCGTCGCGGCCCGTCTCCGCCTACGGCCGGAGCAAGCTCGCGGGCGACGGCGAACTGGCGGCGCGGGCCCGGCGGCTGCCGATCACGATCGTGCGGCCGGGCGTCGTGTTCGGGCCCCACGACGCCAACGTGGCCGCGATGTTCCAGTCGATCCAGTGGACGCGGCTGCACGCGATGATGGGCTTCCGCTCACCGCGGCTGTCGCTGGTGCACGTCGTCGACCTCGTCGGGCTGGCGCTGGAGGCGGCGGCCCGGGGCACGCGGCTGGTGCCCGGGGCCGAGGCACCGGCCGGCGCGGGCATCTACCACGCCTGCGACGATCGGGAGTTTCCCACCCATGCCGAGCTCGGCCGCAAGATGGCCCGGGCCCTGGGCACCTTCGCGATCGTGCTGCCGCTGCCACTGACCGTGGCCGTGCCCACGGCCTTCGCGATCGAGACCTACTGGAACCTTCGCGGGCAGCCGAGCATCGTCTCGCCCGACAAGATCCGCGAGGCGATCGCCCCCTCCTGGGCCGCCTCCGCCGCCCGGGCACGCCGCGACCTCGACTTCGCCCCTGCGGCCCCGCTCGACGAGCGGCTGGCCGAAACCGCCCGCTGGCTGCGGGAAAACGGCCGGCTCTGAGAACCGACCGCGTTCAACTATTTTGCCGGGCGGGGCCGATGAACTATCTTCGAGGCTCCAGCTAACCGGATCACTTCATGGCATCCCGCCTACCCCGCCGTCGTTTTCTCGGTCATACCCTGGCCGGAACGCTGGCGATCCCCACCCTGCCTTCGCTGGCTGCCGGCAAGCTCGCCGCGGCGGCGACGAGTCGAGCCGCGTCGCAAGGTCCCCGCCGCTTCGTAGCGATCGGAAACCTGCTCGGCTTCCAGCGGTCGCACCTGTTTCCGGAGACGGTGGGTAAGGATTTCGAGCTGACGGACCTGCTCGAGCCGTTGGCCGACAACCGCGGCCGCATCACCCTCTTCCGCGGCTTGGATCACGGCATCAAGGGCGGCCACTTCGCCGTCCACACGTTCCTCTCCGGCGTGCTGCACCACGAGTCGAAACATCGGCCGGACGGCAACGTCACGGTCGATCAGTTCATTGCCGACGCCGTCGGCGATCAGACCCGTTTCGCCTCGTTGACGGTCGGCTCCGAGGGGGGCATCCACGGCGGCTGCCAGCTCTCCTGGACGCGATCCGGCGTCCGCGTGCCGCCGATCACCGGCCCATCCGCCCTGTTCGAGAAGCTGTTCGTTGGCGAGTCACCCGCGGCGCGGGAACGCTACGACGCCGCCAATCGGCTGCAGGGATCGATTCTCGACGCCATGATCTCCGACGCTCGCACCCTGGAGCGGCGGATCAACCGCGAAGACAGGGCGAAGCTCGATGACTACCTGACGTCGGTCCGCGACGTCGAGAAACGGCTGCAGGCCCGGATCACGTGGGCCACCAAGCCCAAGCCGACGGCGCCGATGGAGCGACCCAGTGACCGCAACACCGCCCAAGACCTGCCCATCCTCTACGACCTCATCGCCCTGGCGCTGCAGACCGATTCGACGCGGGTGGCGACGCTCGAGATCGGCGGATGCTTCCTGCCCCAGGATTTGGGAATCGACAAATCCCACCACGGGCTGTCGCACCACGGCAACGATCCGGAGGCCGTCGCCCAGTTGATCACGCTGGAGAAGTATCAGCTCGAACACTTCAGCCGGTTCCTCACGCGGCTGGCGGGCACGACCGACGGCGATTCCACGCTGCTGGACTCCACCGCCGTCCTGTTCGGCAGCGGCATGGGCGATGCGAACTCGCACAAGAACGACGACCTGCCGATCATCATGGCTGGAGCCGGCTACGGCGGCGGCGAGTTCAGGCGGCTCGATCCGCAGCGGAACAAGGTTCCGTTGTGCAATCTGTTCCTCGACATCGTGCAGCGGCTCGGCATCGAGACCGACTCCTTCGGAACCAGCACCGGCACCTTCTCATAGGCCGTCGTGGCAGCAGTCGTGCGAGGGGTGATCCTGCCTATGGCGTCCTGGTGGTTCCGAGCCTGCCTTCCGCTCGTCATCGTCGCCCGGAGTGGGCTCACCCTTCCCGCCGCGGAGCCGGCGGCCCGCAATCCTGCACCGGCACCGCGGGCGATCCACGGCTTTCTCGAGCGGTATTGCTTCGAATGCCACGGGGCCGACGCGGCCGAGGGGGACCGGGAGTTCGCGTCGTTCGCGATGCCGTTCACCACCCCGCAGCAGCTGATCGCAGCCGACGAGATCATCGACCAGGTCACGCTCGGGGCGATGCCACCCGCCGATGCCCCGCGGCCGACCGACGCCGAGCGGGTGGCGGTCGTCGAGGAGCTGCGCTGGGCCCTGCGGGAGGCACGGGACCGGTTCGAGGGCACCGGAGGACGGACCGTCATGCGGCGGCTCTCCCACCGCGAATACGAGAAGACCTTAGAGCTCCTGTTCGGGCGGCGCATGGACACCCTGGGCCTGACCGCCGAATTCCCGCGTGAGACCCCCCGCCACCACATCGACCACATCGGCGCCGACATGAACGCGCCGGGCGTGCTCCTGGACCACTACTTCCAGGCGGCCCATCGCCTGGTTTCGACGCGGCTTGGCTCGCCGGGCGTCGAGCCGCACACGTGGCACTTCAAGGATCACTTCGTGCAGTACGAGGAGCTCCGGGGGCCGCATCGGTCCGTCTTCAATGACAAGTATCTCTGCCTCTATGAGCAGCCCAACACCGACACCCGCCAGGGCGGGTATGGGCACATCGAGGACTTCCTCGGCGGCGTGCCGGTGTCGGGCCTGTACGACATCGCGGTCCATGCGCAGGCCATGCACCGCGACACCCACTACGACCCGGCGATCTTTCGCATCGACTTTTCCGAGCCGTTCCAACTGGCCGTCGTGCCGGGCGACGCGACCAAGGGGCACATCCACTATCCCCAGGCCATCGAGCCGAGGCTCGGCGAGGCAATCGTGCCCGATGACGAGCCCGCCTGGCTCACGTTTCGCGTCTGGCTGGAAGTCGGGCAGACGCC
>CAXNGP010000116.1:0-6405 GCA_964201845.1 Pirellulales bacterium | reverse complement strand
CCAAGGTGCTCATCGAGCGTTGGAGGCAGGCCTACAACACCGTCCGGCCGCACAGTGCCCTGGGGTACCGTCCCCCGGCTCCGGAGGCGCGGCAGCCCTGTGCGGCCGCGTCGGCTACGCCTCAGCGGCCGCACAGGGCTGGTCTATCCGAGGGGGAATCCCTAACTTAAAAACTGGTATCGCACTGGGGGGCAGGTCAACGGGTGACGGCGGGCCGGGGGCTCTCGCGGGGGCTGGGCCTTCCCGCGCGCAGGGAGGCTCCAACGTTGAAAAGAGATCAACGTCGAGGAGCCGGATAGGGGGGGGAGGCTGTTTGAGCCGGGCATCCGAACTGCCAAAACCTGCGGGGGCGAGCCATCTCCAGACGTAGACAAACCTGATAACTCGTACCACCGTTTGGGTAGGTGGGCAAAATTTGGGGGGCCATTTCCTCGGCGGCGCACCGCGGGCTTCGCTGACGCAGGAGAGCCGCTGACGATTCCCGCTTCGTTTTGGCGGGAAAGCTACGCCTGCCGATCTGGCAGGCGGATTATCGGCCCGGTCCTCGCTCACGCCGGCTTCACGATTCCGATCTGCGCGAGCACCGGGAGGGTGTTGTCGAGGAAGGCCGTGCAGGCCTGCTCGACGATCTGCCGACGGGCGTCAGCGTCCGAGACGGGCTGGCCGTCCTTCTGCAGCATCCGGCCGCTGCCGGCGAGCCGCGTGTCCACCCGCTCGGCGAGGCCTTCGCGGCCCCGGGCGACGAGTTCGTGGAGGATCGCGGCGTCGAAGTCGCCGAGCGAGTGTCCCGTGCCGCTGATCGTGCTGGCCAGGGCCAGCGGCCGGCCGCCGAGCGAGTCGGCCGCGAGCACCGCCTCGTTGAAGGCGTTCGCGATTTTTGGAGTGGCCGGCGCGGCGGCTGCGACTGTCACAGGGCCGGCCGTGATGTCGAACATCCCCATCGCCACGCCTGCGTCCACCGCCCGCATGAGTTCGGCCGGCGGCGTGCCCCGCACGGCATCGGCGGCGAGGATCTCCGAGAGCTTGAGGCTCTTCTCGCCGAGCAGGCCGAGCAGGGCCTGGTAGAGCGGGCCCTGAACGGTGGAGGTCACCACGCCGAGGTTCACCTGGTAGGGGAGCGTGAGCCCGCGGCGGGCTACCCGGTAGTGGATGTCGTCCACGTGCTTGAGCCGGCTCTCGACGTCGGGCATGGGCTTGGAGGCCGAGCCGTACACATCCCAACGGAAGGCCGTGTTGGCGCAAAAATCCTTGTGGGCCTCGGTCACGAGCCGGTCGGTCGTGGTGCGGAAGAGCTCCTGAAACTCGGGCCGCACGCAGAGGTCCCAGAAGTTGGTGAACACCGGCAGGCTGCCGACGAAGCCCAGGCCGGCCCCGCGGAACATCGTGGCGACCTCGGCGAAGTAGAAGGCCGTCCAGTCGTCGTTGAGATACTCGTGGGCCAGGTAGCGGATGTCCTGCTTGAGCAGGCCGTCGACATAGGCCGAGGCTTGGGGGTTGGCCTCGAAGTAGCGGGCCTTCTTGTCGCGGATGAAGACGAGGTAGGCCAGCGCGTCGCGGACCCGCTGGAGGCTGTCGCCCTGCCGCAGGGCGGCGTATTGCTTGAGGATGCCGCGGATCGGCTGAAGGTGGGCCCAGCCGGGCATCGCGTTGTAGCTCACGAGTAGCAGGCCGCCGGGTGCGAGCCGCTCGCGGGCCACGGCCAGGATGCTGTCGCGGACCTTCGGCGACACCCAGCTCAGGATGCCGTGGAGGGTGATGAACTCATACTTGCCGAGATCGCCCCGCAGGCTGGCGAAGTCGCCCGTGATCACCCGCACGTTGTCGAGCCGGCCGGCGGCGACGTCCTTCTCCACGGCGGCCGTGTGCTCCGGGTTGATGTCCACGCCCACGAACTCGCTGCCGGGATTGGCCGCGGCCAGCGTGGTGAGCGAGCGGCCCAGACCGCAGCCGAGCTCGAGGTAGCGGTAGCCCGTCGCCGGCGGCGGCACCACCCGGTTGAGCGCGGCCACGTAGCGGAGCACGAGCGGCGCCATGTTGGGGTAGAAGCCGGGGATGTAGGCGACGTCGGTGACGTAGCCTTCGGCGGCGGAGGCGGCGTTCGCGGCCATGCGGTGCGGTTTTCCTGGTTGGGAGGGGGGTGGTCGGGGATTGAACGGGGGACGGCGGCGCCATGAATCGCCAGAGAAGGCACCCTAACCCTTCGCCCGCATCCCGACAAACGGCAGTTTGACGCGGCTTTCGGGGGTGGAAGGATCCCCTCGCCGGGCCGCCCGCACGGGGCCGGCATGCCGCCGAAACCGCATTGCGGCCCAGCCGTGATTGTGCGACTTTCCCCGACATGCAAGCACCAGATCACCACTCGCCAGCCGCCGCCACCCCTGTCGGGCCGGCCATCGACCTCCGCTGCCGCCGGCTCACGCCGCGGCATGTCCACGATCTCGTCGGCTTCCTCACTCGGCTCGCCGACGCCGGCGATGGCCGCCTGTTTCATCCGCATCCTTTCACCCGCCAGGCCATCGAGCCACTCGCGGCACCCGGCCGCGTTGACGAGTATCACGTGCTCACCGCCGGCAGGGATGGCCCCGTCGTCGCCTACGGCATGCTCCGCGGCTGGGAGGAGGGCTACACCGTGCCGAGCCTGGGCATCGCCGTGGACTCGGAGTGGCGCGGACAGGGCATCGGTCGCCGGCTCGTCACCCACCTCCACGTGATCGCCGCCGCCCGCGGGGCCGGCACGGTGCGGCTCAAGGTGTACCGGTCGAACGAGGCGGCGATCGCCCTCTACCGCTCGTTCGGCTACGAGTTTCGCCCCTTGTCCGAGGAGCAGTGGCTCGGGCTCGTGAACCTGGCCGCCGCTCCGGTCCGGATGGCGGCCTGACGGCGGGGACCCTCGACGGACGCTTCCCATGCCTGATCGGTTCGAGCCAACCGGCTTCCGCCGAATCCCGGTCGCCGCTCCCGACCTGTCGGGCAACGAGGAGGCCTACGTCGTCGAGGCCGTCCGCAGCGGCTGGGTTTCGTCGACCGGCGCGTTCCTCGAGCGGTTCGAGCGGGAGTTTGCGGCGGCCTCTGGCACACGGCACGCCCTCGCGTGCTCGAGCGGCACGACGGCCCTCCATCTGGCCCTGGCGACGCTCGGCGTCGGGAGGGGCGACGAGGTGATCGTGCCGGCGACGACGTTCGTGGCGACGGCCAACGCCGTGCGGCACTGCAACGCGACGCCCGTCTTCGTCGACGTCGATCCGGAGGCTTGGTGCCTCGACCCGCGGGGGGTGGCCGCCGCCGTCGGGCCGAAGACGGTCGGCATCGTCCCCGTGCACCTGCTCGGCCATCCCGCCGACATAGATGCGATCAACGCGATCGCCGAGCAGCACGGTCTGTGGGTGGTCGAGGATGCGGCCGAGGCGACCTTCGCGACCTACCGGGGCCGCCCCGTGGGCTCCCTGGCCGACGCGGCCGCGTTCTCGTTCTTCGGCAACAAGATCGTGACCAGCGGCGAGGGGGGCGCCGTGACGTTCTCCCGCGACGACCTCGCCAAGCGGATGCGAATGCTCCGCGGGCACGGCATGGACCCCGCACGGCGATACCACTTCCCGATCGTGGGCTTCAACTACCGGATGTCGAACCTCACGGCGGCACTGCTCTGCGCGCAGCTGGAGCGCCGCGAGGTCCTCGTCGCCCGCCGGCTGGAGATCGTGCGGCTCTACGCCGAGCGGCTGCGGCTGCAGCCCGGGCTGGCGCATCGCACCGACGCGCCCTGGGCCGGGGTCTCGCCCTGGCTCGTGGCGGTGGTGGTGGACCACGCCGGCTTCGGCCTCGATCGGGACGGCTTGGCCGGGGCCCTCGCGGCCCGCGGCATCGAGACGCGGCCGCTGTTTCCGCCGCTGCACCGGATGCCCCCCTACCGCCGATTCGCCGCCCGCCAGGGGATCACCTCGCTGCCCGTCGCCGAGCGGCTCGGGGCCGACGGGCTGATGCTGCCCAGCCACCCGCAGCTGACCGACGACGACGTGGCGTTTGTCTGCGAGGCGATCGCCGCGGCGGGCGGCGGTCGCGCCCGTCGACGCACCGCATGACCTCGCCCGCACCGACCACCGAAGCCCGTCTGGCCGTGCTTCTGCCCCACGCCTACCTCGGGGGCACGATCCGGCTGCTGGCGAACCTCGTGCGGCATCTGGCCTCGCGGTGGCCCGGGCCGCTTGTCTTGGCCGTGCCGGCCGACCACCTGCCGGTGATCACCGCCGACCTCGACCCGCTGCGGCGAGACGTTCCCGGCCTGGAGATTCGCGGCTTCGCATGGCGGCAGCTTGAGCCCGACGACGCCCCGGCCCTGGCGGCCGAGGCCGGCCTCGACGTGGGGCGATGGATCTCGGGCCGCTATCAGGTGCCCTGCGACGGCGGCGCTGATTTCGCGGATTGCGATTTCTGGCTCTTCGTGTCGGACCGGCTGGAATACCCGCTCGTGCCGGTGCGGCCCTACGGCGTGTTCGTGACCGATCACCTGCAGCGGTATGTGCCGGAGATCTTCGACCTGAACGCGTATGCCGATCCCGATTCCGCGCCCTGGAACTTTCTGCGGAACGTCCGCAACGCCGACCTCGTCGTGGTCACGAGCCGTGCCACCGCCGCCGATGCGACCGGCTACGCGGGCGCCCGGGGGCCGGTCGTGCGGCTGCCGACCACGCTCGACGTCGACCACTTCACGCGGCTCGCCGCCGCAGTCGAGGCGGCGGGCGACGAGGCCGACGCCCTGCTGCCGGCGCGGCCCTTCTTCGCCTGGGTGACCAATCCCTCGCCCCACAAGAACCAGCTGCGGATGCTGCGGGCGATCGAACGGTATCAGCGCGAGCTCGGCGGAACGCTCGACGTCGTGGTCACGGGCGTGTGGACCGATCTCTTCGATCCCGACCTGCCGGCCGAGCGGCGGGTGGGCCGTGAGCCGCAGTGGAACACGCCCCACGTCTGCGAGGTGCGGGAGGCCGTGGCCGCGCTCGAGCCGGCGGTGCGACAGCGCATTCGGTTTCTGGGCGCGGTGCCCGACGACGCCTATGCCCGCGTGCTGCGGTCGGCCCGGTTCCTCGCCCACAACGTGATCGCCGACAACGGCACCTTCAGCGCCGTCGAAGCGGCGCTCCTGGGAACGCCGTCGGTGTCGAGTGACTATCCGCAGATGCGGGAGATCGACGAGGCTTTTGGGTTGGGCCTGCGGTTCTTCGATCCGTTCGACGAGCGGGCGACGGCCGAGGCGCTCCTGGTCGGCGAGTCGCTACCACCGCCGCCCGAGCCGGTCGGCCGCCGGATCCGCGACCTGAGCTGGCGGGCGTGGGATGAGTCGCTCGTGGCGGCGATCGAAGGCGTGATCGCAGCGGATGCGACGCGGGGTGATCCGGGGCTGCGGCCTCCGGGCCGAGCAAGGATTGCCTGCCTGTGAGCATCGCCTCCCCGACCACCGCGTCGCCTGCCACGCCGCACACGGTCGGCCTGTGGATCGAGTTCGACGCAGGCGGCCCCGCGTCGCTGGCCGGCGACGCGCGCATCCGCCACGCCCGTGGTCTCATCACGGGCTTGGACGCGCTATCGGGAGTCGAGGTGATCCTCGTGCCCTGCCTGCCGGCGGACGTGGAGTCCATGACGGCCCTCTTCGCCGACGCTGCCCGGCCCGGCCGGCTGCTTTCCGACAAGCTCCGGGTGATCCCCGCCGGCCGCGATCCGGCCGTGCGTCGGGCCGTGATCGCCTGGGCCGAACGGCGGCGGGATGGCTGCCGCGATCGGCTCGCCGGCTTGGGGGCGACCGGTTCGCCGCGCTCGTGGCGGGCAGCGCTCGCCAAGCTCGCGGAGGATCCGTCCCGCCGCGCGTTCGCCGCGCCGCGTCGAATCATCAAGCTCGTGAAGCTCACGCTCAGGCTGAAGGCTGCGGAGGCGATTCTGGCGGCTACGCGGCAGTTGCCGCCGCCCCAGGCCAGCGTCGTGGCTGAGCTCAGGCGTCGCGGGGTGTGGGCGCCATGGCTCGTGCTGCCGGCGGAAACCGCCTCGGCCCGGCGGTTGCGGGGGCCGAAGATCCTCGACCTTGGCGGTGGGCTTCCTGTGCGCGGTTCGGCGCTCACCCGGCTCGTGCGGGCCGTGGTCGGCGTGGCGGCACCGTCGGAGCATGCGGCCGACCTCGCCGCCGACGCCCTCGCCGGTCGCCCGTGTCACGTGGTCCCGCCGGCGCCGCTGCCGATGGCCGTCGCTCCCGCGAGCAAGGAGGGATCGCGGCTTTTGTTCGCCGACGAACTCCGCAGGCTGTTCTCGGGCGACGAGACCAGACCGCCACACCGGCACTTCTGCGACTTTCCCTTCGAGCGGGTGGAGTATCTCGTGGCCTCGCTTCCCGGTGGCGCTGCCGGCCCGCTGCTGCCCGCGTTC
>CAXNGP010000115.1:0-6460 GCA_964201845.1 Pirellulales bacterium | reverse complement strand
TCGCCCCGGCGATGCTGCTGGCCATGTGGGCGCAGTGGAAGGTGAAGTCGACGTTCGCGGCCGCCTCCCGGGAGCCGGCCCCGCTCTCCGGTGCCGCGGCCGCGCGGCACATCCTCGACTCCGCCGGCGCCACGGATGTCGTCATCGAGCCGGTGGACGGTCACCTCACCGACCACTACGACCCCCGGGGCAAGGTGCTGCGGCTCTCGCACGAGGTGTACAGCTCCCGGTCACTGGCCGCGGTGGGCATCGCGGCCCACGAGGCGGGGCACGCCCTGCAAGACGCACAGAACTACTCCCTGATGGGAATCCGCAACGTCGCCGTGGGCGTGGCCAACTTCGGCAGCGGCCTGGGGTTCTTCGTGTTCATGATCGGCCTGGCGATGGCGCTCAAGCCGATCGCCTGGCTGGGCATCGCGATGTTCGCGGGCACGGTGTTCTTCCAGGTGGTGAACCTGCCGGTGGAGATCGACGCCAGCAACCGGGCCAAGGCCCAGCTCGTGAGCCTGGGGATCGTTCCCGCGGTCGAGATGCCGGCGGTCAACGCCGTGCTCAACGCGGCGGCCTGGACCTACGTGGCCGGTACGCTCCAGAGCATCCTGACGGTGCTCTACTACGCGAGCTTCCTCACCGGCGGCTCGAGCGACGACCGGTAATCGCCGGTCACTGATTGAGCGAGTAGAGCAGCACGTTGAGCGCGATCTTCTCGGCGTCGTCGCGATCGTACCCGACACACTCCATCGAGTTCTGCTTTTCGAGCGCGCAGGAGATGTCGTAGGGGGAGAAGATCACCGCCCAGCGGTCCTTGATCCGGATCCCCTCGAGCTGCGGCGGCCCCTTCACCTTGCGGGTCGCGAGTGGACCGTCGCCACCGGCGGGCTCGCGGAGCGTCACCTCGCGGATGTCGAAGCCGCCATACTCGGCGGCCGTGAAGATCGGGTCGTCGGCCGGGATCTTCTCCAGGGGCCGGCCCGGCAGGATCTCGGCGAGCTCGCGGCGCAACGCGGCCGCGAACGGCGGCGAGGCGCACACGGCATCGGCGAGGATCGTGCCGCCGCGGTCGAGGAAGGCGGCCAGCTTCTCCCGGCGTGGGGCGTCGAAGGTGAAGCCCTTGCGGCCGTGCATGAAGACGAGGTGGTAGTCGAAGAGCGCCGCGTCGCCCGGATCGATCAGGCTCGGCGTGTCGTCGACCGTGATGCCCGTCTCGCGGGCGGCGGCCCGAAGGATGTTGGCGAGCGCGGCTGGCGCCGCGTCGCACATGCCCGCGTGACGGAGTTTGCCGATCGCCAGTTGCCCGCGCTCGAAATCGCCGGCGGCTGCGGCGGCGGGCAGCTCCGCGATCTCGAACAGCTCGTCCTTGCGTTTGACCTCGCGGTTGGTGGCGTAGGCGAGCACGTTGGCTCCGATCGCGAGGGCCGCCTCCACCTCCCGGCGCACGGGGGCGGGGAGCCGGGCCCGCGCGGCTCCGCCTAGCTCCCACAGGCAGGACAGGCTCGGCATCGCCGCCGCGCCCGGCTCGAGGTCGGTCGGGGGCGCATAGATCAGGCAGGTGCGGCAGCCGTAGTCGATCCCCAGGAGCGGCCGGTGCAACTCGGGCGGCACGAGCTCCTCCGCGTGCCAGGCGGGATGCTCGGGGGGCAGGAGGTTGAGCCGATACTCGGGCTCGGGGAAGATCTCGCCCACGAGTTGCCGCAACCGGCGGTCGAACTCGTCGCTGCGCGGGCAGCAGGCCTCGGCGAACACGAAGCCCCCCTCGTCGATGTAGTCCCGCAGCCGCTTGCCCGCGTCGGGCCCGAGGTCGAAGAGCACCTTGCCCGAGAGCCAGAAGACGGGCGCCTGCATCAGGTCGGCGTGGGCCGCGGCGGGCGTGTCGAGCACGTGCCACGAGAGCCCGGCGGGGTAGTCCTTCTTCCAGCGGCCCTCGACGTATTCCACGAGGTGGGCGATGTCGTGGCCGTGACGGTTCCAGTCGTCCTCGGGGCCGTGGCGGCTCTTGGCCACGATCACCGGCCGGCGGCCCTTGGCGAGGAACAGCAGCGCAAAGCTCGTCGAGACCACTTCGTCCTCGATCCGCCGGGCCTTGAACTGGCCCGTCAGCCGATCCTGGGCGTCGATAAACATCCGAGCCCCGACGCGATACCAGTCGTGGTCGCCGATGAAGCGGCGGGCCGTGAACCGGCCGACCCGCTCCATCCCGTAGAGGTAGTAGTAGTGCCAGGTGTCGCCGCCGGTGCCCGGGTTTTCCGTGACGCTGAACCGCCGCCCGAGCCAGTCGAGGCCTCGCTCGAGCACCTGCGGCGCGCGGCCGCCGCCACAGCAGGAGACAGAATCGCGGGCGGCCTGGGCGTCGGGCGTGCCGATGTGCTCGGACGTGATCCAGACGCTGGCGATGCCGGCGCAGGTCATGCTGCCGGTGCCGGCCGAACGGCCCGAGTAGCCCCACGATCCGTCGCCGTTGGCGCAGGCCACCCAATACTGCTGCGACCGCACCCAGGTCTCCTCGCGCACCGGGATCCCGGCCCGCGCGGCCTCGTGGAGGCCCAGCAGGGCGAACTGGGTGTTGGAGTTGTCGCCCGCGCCACCGCGGCTTTCCCGGTAGCTCCACGAGCCGGCACCGGGGCCGGCGGGCACCTGGGCCGCCTCGAGCCAGGCCACGTTGCGGGCCAGGATCGCGGCGTCGGCCTCCGGCGCGAGCATCGCCAGGGCCATCGTCTGCAGCGAGACCGCGTACGTGTCGACGGGCATCTGCGTGCGCAGCCACGCCAAGCCCTTCCGCATCGCGGGGTGCTCGGCGTCGAGGCCGGCATTGGCCAGGGCGAGCAGCACGAGGCCCGTCGCCCCGACCCGTTTGTCAGCCGAGTGCAGCGCCTCCCAGTAGCCGTCGGGCTTCTGCTGGCGGACGAGAAACTCGCGGGCCTTCTCGATCGACCGCTGGATCTCGCCGGGGCCGATCGGCTGGCCCTCGGCGCCGACGACGGTCGGGCCGCACGCCGCCGCCACGACGAAGACGACGATGCCGCCCAGGTGCCACGGCCTGCGATCGGCATGACGGATCGGTGAGCGCATGATCGCGGGGAGGAGGAAGGAGACGCGTCGCCCAAGTCGATCGTAGCAGGTTCATCTCGGGCCGGGACGGTAGGGATCACGAAAGCCGGGGCGACCCTGCGGCCTGTTTGCCGTCACCGCGGGCAGGCCCGATACTGAATGATCCGCCCGGACGAGACGCCGTCTCCCGTCGGACGGTCCCCGGCAGGAAGGAACACTGGCGTGTCCACCGCATCCCGTCCCAAGACGCTCGACGACATCCTGCAGGAGTTCGCCCAGCACCGGCGGCTGATGCAGGAGGAACTGCAGAAGGTGATCGTCGGCCAGGCCGACGTGATCGAGCAGTTGTTCGCCGCCATTTTCACCCGGGGTCATTGCCTCCTGGAGGGGGTGCCGGGGCTGGCCAAGACGCTGATGGTCTCGACACTCGCCCGGATCCTCGACGTCAACTTCAAGCGGGTGCAGTTCACGCCCGACCTGATGCCCTCCGACATCACCGGCACCAACGTGCTCGACGACGAGGCGGGCCGTCGCGTGTTCCGGTTCGTGGAGGGGCCGATCTTCACCAACATCCTCCTGGCCGACGAGATCAACCGCACGCCGCCCAAGACCCAAGCCGCGCTCCTGCAGGCGATGCAGGAGCGGGAGGTGTCGGTCGGTCAGGAGACCTACAAACTTCCCGACCCGTTCTTCACGATCGCCACCCAGAACCCGATCGAGCAGGAGGGCACCTACCCGCTCCCCGAGGCCCAGCTCGACCGCTTCATGTTCAACATCAAGGTGGGCTACCCGACGGCGGCCGAGGAGGAACAGATCCTGCTCTCGACCACCAAGCCGGAGAAGCCCGAGGTCCGCAAGGTGCTCTCCGGCCGGGCGATCGTCAACATTCAGAAGGTGGTCTCGAGCGTGGCCGTGAGCGAATACATCGTGAAGTATGTCGCCCGGCTGGTGCGGGCCACGCGACCGAAGGCCGCCGAGGCGCCCCCCTATGTGGCCCAGTTGGTGGACTGGGGAGCCGGGCCGCGCGCCGGGCAGTTCTTGATCCAGGGGGGCAAGGCGCTGGCGGCGATGGACGGGCGGTTCAGCGTCTCCCTCGACGACATCCGCCGGGTCGCCGTGCCGGTGCTTCGCCACCGGATCGCGACCAACTTCCAGGCCCAGGCCGAGGGGCTCACCAGCGAGTCGATCATCGAGCGGCTCGTGAAGGAGACGCCCGAGCCCGAGATCCCCAAGTTCGTGAAGTGACGCAGATCTACGGCAGGAGCCCATACGGGATTTCGATGGACCGGAGGGGTTGCCCGTGCCGATCGAGCGGCGTAGGAAACCGAGCGCAGCCCGGAAGGCGAAGCGAGGTTTCCTTCGAGTGAGCGGAGGGCAGGATGCCCGCACGGAACGGCCGACGAGATGGCATGGGCAACCCCGACCCACTCGGTTGACGGACCAAAATCCCGGACGGATCGTTTGTTGAGGTGCCGGCGATGGTTCGCGCGGTCGAGGAATACCTGAAGCCCGAGGTGGTCCGGCAGATCGCCCGGCTCGACCTCCGCGCCCAGTTCATCGTCAAGGGGTTCCTGCAGGGGCTCCACGCCAGCCCCTACCAGGGGTTTTCCGTCGAGTTCAGCGAGCACCGTCGCTACGCCCCCGGCGACGATCCCAAGGACATCGACTGGCTCGTCTTCGCCAAGACCGACAAGCACTACGTCAAGAAGTTCGAGGCCGAGACCAACATCACGGGCTATCTGGTGGTCGATGCCAGCGCGTCGATGGCCTACACCTACCGCCAGCCGATCACCAAGCTCGACTACTCGATCTCGCTGGCCGCGGCCCTCTGCTGGCTGATGGTGCACCAGCAGGATCCCTGCGGCCTGATGGTGTTCGACGAAAAGGTGACCACCTCGCTGCCGGCCCGCTCCCGGCGGTCGCAGATCGCGCAGGTGCTGTCACTGCTCTCGAAGGTGGCCCCCTCCGGAAAGACCGACGTGGCGCGCAGCCTGGTGCAGGTGGCGGCCATGCTCCGGCACCGGTCGCTGGTGATGGTGTTCAGCGACCTGCTGGCCGACCCGGAGCCGGTCCGCGAGTCGCTCCTGCGGCTGCGGCATGGCGGCCACGACGTGATCCTGTTTCACGTGCTCGACGAGGCGGAGGTGAAGTTTCCCTTCGAGGGGATGGTGGAACTCGACGAGCCGGAGACCCGCGACAAGCTCGTGATCGACGCCGATGCGGCCCGGGCCGGCTACGTGTCCGCGGTCCAGGCCTTCCGTGAGGGCTACCGCGAGTGGTGCTTCCGGGCGGGCGTCGACTACGTGCCCCTCGACACGAGCATGCAGTTCGACACGGCGCTGGTGGAGTATCTCAACAGCCGCCGGGGACGCTTCTGACGCGATGGGCCTGTCCTTTCTTTCGCCGCTGTTGCTCGGGGGCGCGGCCCTGGTGGCCGCCCCGATCATCCTCCACCTGGTGATGCGGCGCACGCCCGTGCCCCACGCCTTCCCGGCGCTGCGGTTTCTCAAGGAGCGGGCGATTGCCAACCGGCGTCGGCTGCAGCTCAGCCACCTGCTGCTGCTCCTGCTGCGGATGGCGGCGCTCGTGCTGTTGGCGACGGCGCTGGCGCGGCCCGTGCTGCGGGGCGCGGGCTGGCTGCCCAACGCCGAGGGGCCGGTGGCCGCGGCGCTGGTGTTCGACACGGCGCCGCGGATGACGCTCCGCGAGGGCAACAAGACCCGGCTCCAGCAGGCGGCCGAGCTGGCCCGCGTGCTGCTCGGCAAGCTGCCGGCCGGCAGCGAGGTGGCCGTGTTCGACACCGCCGGGGGGCCGGCCGCCTTCGCGCCGACCCTCGCGGCCGCCGAAGTCCGGATCGACCGCTTGGAGGCCGCCACGCCGTCGGTCTCGTTGCCCGCCGCGATTGCCGCGGCGAGGCGGCTCTTGGAAAAGGCCGAACTCGAGCGCCGGGAACTGTACGTGTTCAGCGATTGCTCGCGCGGCGCCTGGGAGGGAGCCCCGCTCGCCGACGCTCCGCCGCCAGCGGCGCCTGCCGAAGCCGGTCCGAAGGCGGACGCCGCGGGCGAGGAGGCCGCGGCCACGATGCTCGTGATCGACGTCGGCGCGGCCTCGACCCGCAACCTGGCGGTCGAATCGCTCGAACTCTCGGCCGACCGGATCGCCGCCGGCACCCCGGTGGTGGTGAGCGCGACCGTGTCGCGAACCGGAACCGACGCCACCCGGCCCCTGGCCGTCGAGATCGTCGACGACGACGGCCGGACCGTGCGGCGGGGCATGAAGCCGGTCCAGCCGCAGGAGGGCGGGCCGGTGACGCTGTCGTTCGAGGTGGGCGGGTTGAAGCCGGGGACGCGGCAGGGCCGCGTGATTCTGGATGGCAGCGACGACCTCGCGGCCGACGACGTCCGGTCGTTCACCG
>CAXNGP010000114.1:0-6509 GCA_964201845.1 Pirellulales bacterium | reverse complement strand
GGAGACGACGTACAGCGGGCGTGGGGCCGGCGCGTCGGCGACGGCGACGACGACATGCGCCGCGTCGTCGACGTGCACGAGGTTGAGCCAGCTGTCGGGGTCGGTCGCGATCGGCCGGCCCGCCCGGACGTCGGCCAGCCGCGGTAGCCGCCCCGGGCCGTAGAGCCCCGCGAACCGCAGGGCGGTGCCCGGGCCGGCCGGATGGTTCGCCAGCAGTTGCTCGGCCGCGACGAGCACGCGGCCCGCCTCGCGGGAGGGATCGGGGGGCGTGGTTTCGGAGACGATGCCTCCCCGCTCGTCGCCCCAGACGCCGGTCGAGCTCGAAAAGACGACGCTGGGTGGGCTGCCACCGGCGGCCGCCGCATCGAGCAGCTTCCTCAGGCCGGCGACGTGCACGTCGTCATAGGAGGCCCCGGCCGCGCGGTCGAAGCCGACACCCCAGAAGATCGTGGCGACGGGCTCGTCGGGCCGGCCGAATAACCGCTCCCAGCCCGGGTGGTCGGCGGTGACGTCGAGAATCAAGGGCTCGATGCCCGCGGCCGCGAGCACGTCGGCCCGCGCGGGCGAGCGGGTCACGGCGACAACCCGGTCACCGCGGTCGAGCCAGCGGCGAGCCACCCGCTCGCCGAGATAGCCGCAGCCCACGACGAGCCGCAGGGGAGGCTTCACGTGATGAGGCTCGCTCATGGTACGCACAGGAATTTGCCGAACGCTTTTGACACTCGTGGACAGCGCGTCGGGGCTGCCCACGTCCTCTCGCTACACGTTCGCTCCGGCGCTCCAGGCCTCCGTTCACTGCGTGTCCGCTCGCTTCGCCATCCCTGGCTTCGCTCGCTTCCACAGCTCGCTCGAGGACATGGGCAGCCCCTTACGGAGTCTTCAGCAGCGGCCGATAGGCAGATCTTACAGCAGATTTGAATCATCCTGCCGCCCACACGACGGTTGACTGCGACGGGTTGCCCGTGCCAATCGAGCGGCGTAGGAAACCGAGCGCAGCAAGGATAGCGAAGCGAGGTTTCCTCCGAGCGACCGGAGGGCAGGCGGGCACCGATCCGCCGAAGGCGGATTGGTCGCGGAGGAAGCGTCCGGCGAGATGGCATGGGCCATCCCGAGCCTTTACGCACGAGGCCCTGGAAGCGTCCGGCGAGATGGCACGGGCGACCACGAGCCAGCGTTACGCAAGACCGAGTCAGGGATCGTTCGAGAGTGGCTGCTGTCGCTCGAGCCAGGAGGCCAGGATCACCTGGGCCGCGACGGCGTCGCTGCGGCTCTTCTTCTGGCCGCGGCTCAGCCCCACGCCGGCCAGCTTCCCGGCCGCCTCGTGGGAGGTGAGCCGTTCGTCCTGGAAGGCGACGGGCAGGCCGGTGACGCGGCCCAGCCAGGCGCCGAACCGCTCCACCTCGGCCGACATCCCGCTCGGGCTGCCGTCGGCATGGAGCGGCAGCCCGACCACGAAGCCGACGAGTTCCTCCTGGGCGGCGAGCCGTGTGAAGAACACCGCATCGGCGGCATGGTCGCCCGTCGTCTCGTGCAGGCAGAGTGGGCTGGCGATGATCCGACAGGCGTCGCAGACGGCCACACCGATCCGGCGGCGGCCGTAGTCGATGCCGGCCACGCGGCCGGCGGGGATCGGTTGCGAGCTCGGGCCGCTCATCGGGCCGCCTTCTCGGCCGCGGCCGGAAAGCGGCCCGTCTCCAGGAACGCGGCCGTGGCCCGCTGCACCGCCGGATGCCGCATCATCGCGGCATGGTGGACGGGCAGCAGGACGAAGTCGCGGGCGCCGGGCAACCGCGTCTCGTCGACGCACACCACGGCGTCGTCATCGCCCGCGAGCAGCGTGCTGTATCCGGTGTCGTCTCCCTTGCCTCCGGCCACGATGCCGAAGTCGCAGGTGGGCACCGCCAGCTGGGGAGCGACCTTCGCCCAGTCGAAGACGAGTTCTCGGGCGGAGCCCTCGACGTGGTCGGCCAGGACGCCGAGGCCCGCCGCCATCCGGGCCAGTTGCGAGCCCTGGTTGGGCGGCCCGAGCATCACCACCCGGTGCACCCGCTCGCGGTCGGCCGGATCGGCCATGGCGAGCCAGCGCCGCACGACGATGGTGCCGAGGCTGTGGCCGACGAAGCTGACCGGGGCGGTGGCCGGCAGGCCGGCCACGACCTCGGCGAGCGCGGCGCCGTGGTCGTCAAGTTTGGAGGTGACGCTGGCGTAGCCGAACGAGATCACCGCGGCGTCGAGCGTGGTCTTGAGGTGCTCGGCCAGTGGCCGCATCGAGTCGCGACCCTCGCCGAGGCCGTGCAGGAGGATGACCGTCGGCCCGGCGTGTGGCGGGATCGTGCCGTCGGCCTCGAGAGCAGCGAACGCGCGCCGACATTCATCCTCCGTGCCCTCGCGGATCGTGCCGTCGGACGGGTCGAGGATCCGGCAGCGGCCGTCGGCCGAGTGCCGCTGCACCCGCCAGTCGTGACGAATCGCCAGGTCGGTCCAGCAGAGGGCCTCGCGGGACCGGCGGAAGGCGGCCAGCCACCCGGCGTCGCGGGCGACCACGGCAGGGTCGGCCGCAGTTGGTGCGGCGCGGAGTGGGATCGCGGGAAGCCACGCCAGCGACGCAGCCGCCAGGGCGAATCCCGCTCCACGCATCAAAGAAACTCCGACCATCCGCGCCGCTCGAGTTCGGCCACCACCTTCTTCACCTCCTCCTCACGGGAGCGGGAGGCCACCAGGGTGGCGTCGGGCGTGTGTACCACCAGCATATCCTCGAGGCCGAGCGTGACGACCAGGTGATCGTCGCCCGTCTGGACGATCGTTCCCGTCGAGCCGAGGTCGAGGTGGCGGCCGATGAAGGTGTTGCCGGCGGCGTCGGCGGGCCGCTGTCGGGCCACGGCCGACCAGCCGCCGAGGTCGTCCCAGCCGAACGGCGCCTCGATCACGGCCACGTCGGGGGCGGTCTCGAGCACGGCGTAGTCGATCGAGGTTCCCTTGATCGCGGCGAACTCGGCCGCGAACACGCGGTCGCGATCGGGGCCATCCCAGGCGGCGGCGATCCGCTCGAGGTGGGCCAGGCACTCCGGCTGCCGCTCCGCGAGCGCCGCCAGGATCGTGGCCGCCGTCCAGACGAAGATCCCCGCGTTCCACAGGTAGGTGCCGGCGGCCAGGTATTCGGCGGCCACCGCCGCCGGAGGCTTTTCCTTGAACCGGGCGACCGTGTGGGCCGGAGCCTCGCCCGGGGCGACCGGCACCGGCGCGCCCTGCTGGATGTAGCCGAAGCTCTCCGCCGGGTAGGTGGGGCGGATGCCGAACGTGACGAGCCTGCCGGGTGCGGCGGCGACGAGCGCCTCGGCCTGACGGATCGCCCCGCGAAACTTCTCAGCCGGACGGATCACGTGATCGGAGGGCATCACCACCATCGTGGCATCCGGATCGCGGCGGGACACGAGCAGGGCGGCCAGGCCGATGCAGGGGGCGGTGTCCCGCTTGCAAGGCTCGCCGACGAGGCCGGCCTCGGGCACGCCCGGCAGTTGCCCGCGGACGGCGTCGAGCAGCCGCGCGGCCGTGACGACCATCGTCCGCTCGGGCGGCACGAGCGAGTCGAGCCGCGCCACGGTGTCTTCGAGGAGCGTGTGTTCGCCGGCCAGCGGCAGCAGTTGCTTGGGCAGGGCCACCCGGCTGGCGGGCCAAAACCGCGTTCCGGATCCGCCGGCCATCACGATCGCGTGGAGCATGCTCGTCGTGGTCTCCTGAAGGAAAGAAGGATGAGGTTGAACGAGGCCCGGTCGCGGTCAGCCCCCGCGCACCCAGAGCCAGAACAGAAGGGCCAGCAGGGGAAAGCCCACGAAGATCACTCCGTAGGTGAAGAGCGTGGTCCAGAGATGGGTTGGCCAGCGGGCCATGGTGGGTCTCGGTGTGGTGCGGGGTTCAGGCAGGTCGGACGGCCCGAATGGCCACGGGAATCTCGAGCGGCTCCTCGGCCGGTTCGGAGAGCCGGCACTCGACGCGGACGCCCCAGGGGAGGATCTCCGCCGCCGCCACTTCGGCCTCGACGAAGTCGCAGTCGGTGGTCACCTCCACGGCGGGCAGCGTGGCGAACGCGGGGCAAAAGCCGACGTGGGCGTGGCCCGTGCGGCTCCCCGACGGGACGGAGATCATCACCTGCCCGCGCACGCAATCCTCACCGGCGGGAGTGTCGTACCGCTCGAGCCGTTGCCGAAAGCCCGCCGGGAGAATCGCCGGCCAGTCGCCGCCGCCGCTCGATGGCTCGGCGAACGCGGGCGACCGCATCGGACCGGAGGGCAAGCTCCGGTTCCGCTCCTCGCCCCCGAGGCCACCCCCATCAGTCGCCGGTGTGGTCGATTGGTCGCCACTCGACCGGCCCGCCCTGCGAAAGCCGGGCAGCCGCGGCGGCCGCCAGCCGGCAACCGGACGCAGGGCGGCGATCAGCGCCACCGTGGTGCCGATCAGGCCGATGGCCCGGGTCGGCCACGCGGCGGTGGCGGTGAGGGGCGCGACGGCCATCGCCGCCGCCACCAGTCCGGCGCGGGCGAGGCCGGCAGGCCAGCGTTCTCCGGCCAACCGTGCCGCCGCCTCGACCGCGATCACCAGCGGAATGCCCGCGATCGCAACGGCCCAGGGCACCGCCGCCGAGGGCACCGCGGCGAAGCCGCCGCTCAGCCGCCGCATCAGCAAGGTGGCTCCCGCTGCGGCCACCGCGACCGCGAGGGCAGCGGCACCCATCGCCATCACGCCGGGTGCCGTGTCGGCCGGGCTCCGCAGGGCCGCGCGGCCCGTGAGAGCCGGGGTTCCGGACAACGAGCGGCCTGCCGTCATGAACGCCTCAGGCCACCGCGCCGGCCGCGCGGGCCGCCTGGGCCAGCTGCTTCGCCTTGTCGGTCTTTTCCCACGGGAACTCGTCGCGGCCGAAGTGGCCGCCGGCCGCGGTGCGTCGGAAGATCGGCCGCCGCAGATCGAGGTAGTCGATGATCCCGCGCGGCGTGAGCGGGAAGACTTCGCGGACGAGCTCGCAGAGCCGCTCGTCTTCGACCTTGCCCGTGCCCTCGGTGTCGACGTGGACGCTGACCGGCTCGCTGACGCCGATGGCGTAGGCGAGTTGCACCTCACAGCGGTCGGCGAGGCCGGCCGCGACGATGTTCTTGGCCACGTGGCGGGCCATGTAGGCCGCCGAGCGATCGACCTTGGTCGGATCCTTGCCCGAGAAGGCGCCACCGCCGTGGCGGCCCCAGCCGCCGTAGGTGTCGACGATGATCTTCCGGCCGGTGAGGCCGCAGTCGCCGTGGGGGCCGCCCACCACGAACCGGCCCGTCGGGTTGATGTGGTAGGTGATGTCGCTGGTGTCGAGATTCTTCGGCAGCAGCGGCTTGACGATCTTCTCGATCACGTACGTCCGGATCTCCTCGTTGGAGACGTGGGGCGCGTGCTGCGTCGAGACGACGACGGTGTCGATCCGCACCGGCTTGTCGCCGTCGTACTCGACCGTCACCTGGCTCTTGGAGTCGGGCCGCAGCCAGTCGACTTCCTTCTTCTTGCGGGCGTCGGTCAGCCGGTCGAGGATCCGGTGCGAGAGCGCGATCGGCAGCGGCATCAGTTCCGGGGTCTCGTTGCAGGCGTAGCCGAACATCAGCCCCTGGTCACCAGCGCCCACGTCCTTGCCCGTCGCGGCGTCTTCGTTGACGCCCATCGCGATGTCGGCGCTCTGCTTGCCGACGGCCACGAGCACGGAGCAGGTGTCGGCGGCGATTCCCATCTCGTCGTCGGTGTAGCCGACCTCGCGGATCACGTCGCGGACCACCTTCTGGTAGTCGATCGTGCCCTTGGAGGTGATCTCGCCGGCGATCACGGCCAGCCCGGTGGTCACCATCGTCTCGCAGGCGACGCGGCTGTGGGGATCCTGGGCGAGATAGGCGTCGAGCACTCCGTCGGAGATCTGGTCGGCCAGTTTGTCGGGGTGGCCCATGGAGACGGATTCGCTGGTGAACAGATACTTGCCTTGTGCCACGACTGGAACCTCGTGCTGATGGGGGATTGGCGGGCCGCACACCTGCCGCCCGACGATGCCGGATTATGCGGCATCGGAGCAGGGATCGGCAACCAGCGCCGTTCCCAGCACGAGCCGCGCGGTGGCGGCCGTGGCGCCCCGTTCGCGGGCGACGAGGGCCGCGGCGCGGTGGCCGAGGGCCTCGGCCGAGGGGGGCTGGGCCAGGCAGCGGGCCACGAAGGCTGTGAGCGCCGGGCCGTCTGCCACCACCACCGCCGCGTCGGCGGCCAGCAGCAGGGCCACCTCGTCGCGGAAGTTCCTGGTGTGCGGGCCGAAGCAGACAGCCGCCCCGTAGGCCGCCGGCTCGAGCATGTTCTGCCCGCCACGTTTGCCGTCGAGGCTGTCGCCGACGAAGGCGATCGTGGCGCTGCCCCACCACCATCCGAGTTCGCCCGTCGTGTCGACCAGCAGCACGCGGGCCGCAGCGTCGACGCCAGTGCGTTCGAGCTCGCTGCGGCGTTGC
>CAXNGP010000113.1:0-6591 GCA_964201845.1 Pirellulales bacterium | reverse complement strand
ACGTTGTCCTGGAACAGGGCCGCCTCGACGGCACTCGGGTAGTTGCGGACGCGGGCGGCGTAGATGTCGAGCTCGTTCGAGCCGGAGAGCGTGGCGGCCAGCGTGTTGGCGTGGGCCTCGTACTGGTCGTAAAACTGGTGGAAGACGGTCTTCCGCACCTCCGGCGCGGTGTCGTGGAGGAGCGTCGTGAAGTTGGCGTTGGAAAGCTCGACCTGCTCCCCCTTGCCGGTCGTCACCGCGCCAAACTTCAAGTCGGCGTCGGTGAGTTGGCGAAAGGCCTTGCCCGCCGTGCCGGCGAAGGTGCCCTGCATCGCCAACAGCTTCTCCTCCCGCTCGGAGAGAACGTGCGGCCGATTCCGCACCATGCGTTCGAGCAGCAGCTTGTAGGGAGCGAGCACCGGCAGCGCCATCCAGGCGGCCAGTTTGGCAGGATCGATCGCCATGATCTCGGGCCGGATGAAGCTCGCCGCCGCACCGGCCCGCGTGGCCACGTGCTGGAAGCGACCGGTCATCCGCTGGGCGTCGGCCGCGGCCGTGTCCTCGCTCGCCCGGAGGTGGGCGTAGGTGCCGAGCCGGTCCCCCTCGCGATCGAAGGCCAGGTCGTGCGCCAGGCACTCGGCGAGCCGCTCGGGTGACTCGCCCAGCGTGCCGGCATAGGGGGCGAACTGCGGGATCCGGTCCTCCCACACCTCGAGCGCCTCCTCCCACGCCTTGTCGGAGCGAAACAGGCTCGCGAGATCCCACGTATCCCCGGCCCGCACGTCCTTACGGGCGGGCAATGTCTTGACGGCACCTTCACTCATGGACTGCGATCCTCGTAGAAAACGGCAGGGTAGGAATCTCATGCGGTTCGCCAGAATCGTATCCGATCAAGGACTCCTGCGAAGGGCTGGCCGTGCCACCACAGGCACGACCTCCAACGGCATGGGTCGCTGGGGGTGAAAGCCTCCGTCGCTGGGATATTTCGCACGCCCCGGCTTCCCGCTCCCGCGCCAAGCGAGCGAAATCTCCAGGCTCCTTCGGCTTCCACCCCCAGCTTCCCGGAGCGTCGGCCATAGAACGCGGTGCATCGAGTCCATCAAAAGGCCGCAATGGATTGCCCATGCCAATCGGAACAAGGGCCCCGCGAGGGGTTGCCCATGCCCCGGAGCCGGCGTTGCTGGCCGAGCGCAGCCAGGATGGCGAAGCGAGGGCAGCATCGAGTAAGCGGAAGGCAGGATGCCTGAAGCGAACGTCCGGCGATGGGGCATGGGCAACCCCGAGCCCGCGCGCGACAGGCCCGCCTCAGAGCCGCCAGCAGGCGGTGCCCCACGCGAGGCCGCCACCGAAGCCGCACACCACGACCGTGCTCTCCGGCCCGATGCGACCGGTCCGCCAGGCCTCGTCGAGGGCCAGCGGGATCGAGCCGCTCGAGGTGTTGCCGAAGCGGTCGAGGTTCATGAACACCTTGTCCTCGGGAAGGCCCAGGGCCGTGCGGATCCCCTCCAGGATCCGGGCGTTGGCCTGATGGAGCACGACCAGGTCGATGGCCTCCAGCGGCACGCCGGCCCGCCGCACGACCGCCGCGATGTTCTCCTCCGCCAGCCGGATCGCCCACTTGAAGACCGCCCGGCCGTCCATCTTCATGAACTGATCCCGGCGGGCCAGCCCCTCGGCCGAGACCGGCTGCCGCGAGCCGCTCATCGGGCAGGTGAGCAAGCCCGCCCCGCGGCCGTCGGAGCCGAGCGCGAACGCGAGCAGTCCCCGCTCCCGGCCCGCCGGCGCCGCCCCTGTCGCCTCGAGCATCACGGCCCCGGCGCCGTCGCCGAAGAGCGGCCAGGTCTTCACGTCCTCGGGATCGACGAACCGCGAGTTGGTGTCGGCCCCGATCACGAGCGGCAGCCGGCTCGTGCCGGCCGCCACGAACTGCGCCGCGGTGACGAGTGCGTAGGCGAAGCCGGCGCAGGCCGCGGTCACGTCCATGGCCGGGGCGTCGAGCCCGAGCGCCTCCTGCACGACGCACGCCGTGGAGGGGATGCAGGTGTCGGGCGTGAAGGTGCCGAGCACGAGCAGGTCGATCTCTGCCGCCGAGAGGCCGGACTGGACGATGGCTGCCCGGCCGGCCGCCGCCGCCAGGTCGCTGGTCGCGATGCCGGGCGGCGCGTGCCGCCGCTCGTGGATCCCGGACCGGGCCACGATCCACTCGGGGTCGCAGCCGAGCCGGGCCAGATCGGCGTTGGTCACCACCGGGTCGGGCACCGCGCTGCCGATGCCGGCCAGCCGAAATCCGACGGCGCGGCCGAACCGGGAGGGCCGCGGCGAGTTGAGGATGTCGGACATGCGAACGGCGGGGCGGCCTGGACGATGGGGCGGGTCAGGGTGGCGGTTCGGCGGCCGGCACGGCGGGCGGCTCATCGGCCGCCTTGGCCTGGATCACGCCAGCCCTTCCCAGGCGGATCTTCCCATATTCCGCCTCGGAGACCACGTAGTACCAATCGGCGAATCGGCTGTTGAGCTCGCGAACCCGCTTCTGGCCGGCCTTCACCTTCTCGTCGTAGGCCTCCTGGGCCAGGCGGTTTTCCCGCTCGATGAGGCGTCGCTCCTCGAGGGCTGCCTGGGCCTTGGACTCGTCCTCGTCGGCCTTGGCCAGCGGATCCGGACCAGCATCCGCGGGGGCGGGCTTTTGGTCACCTGCGGCACCCGCCGCACCGGCCTCGCCCTCGGCGCCCTGGGCACCGTCCGGGTCTGCCGCAGGCTTGGCAGCCGCCGGCTCCTCCACCGGCTTCGCCGCCGCGGGGTTGCCCTGCTCGGGCTTCTTGGCCGCGTCGTCGCCGGCCTTCTCGGTGGGCTTGTCTCCGGCCTCATCCGGAGGGCTCGTCTCCGGCGCGGGGGGCGCGGCGGCCTCCGGCAGTGGCAGGACCTCGGGCTTTGCCAGCAGCCCCTCGTTGAACCGCGCCGACACGAACAAGTAGCGGCCCTTCTTGTCACCGGAGTCTTTTCCGGCATCGTCCCCGGAGCCCGCCTGTGGCTTGTCGGCCGCGGGGGCCTCGGCCTCGCTGCCGGCAACGTTCGTGGGATTGCCGAACCGCAACAGATACTCGACGCCGTCCTTCATGCCCACGACGGTCTCGCCGCTGGACGAGAGCATCTCGCCGGAATCGACCGGGAAGAAGCCCCGCCCGGCCAGCGACACGACCGCCTGCTCGTCGTCGGTGAACTTCTTGTCGGCCTTGAGGTCGGCACTCAGGCCCGCCGGCTTGCGGACAACGTCCACGATCGTGAGGTCAGCCAGGGCGTTCTTCAGGTCGTTGAGCTTCGCGGTGGCCAGTTCCTCGTCGGGAGTGAGCACCTTCTCCTCGGGCTTGTTGCCCTTGCCGAAGTCGACGAGCTTCAAGAGCGACCACTTGCCCTCCTTGTCGTCGTAGGCCAGGTCGATCTCGCTGGTGCGAGTCCGGGAGATGCTCGGCCGGCCGTCGGGGGCGAAGGCGACCGACCAGGAGGAGTCGTCGATCGTCAGCCGGGTCACGTCCCAGGGCGAGAGCTTGAGCAGATCCTTCTCGATCCAGTCGTCGAAACTGGTGGTGAACTTCGCGGTGTCGAGTTCGACCAGATAGACCGGGTCTTGCCCGGCCTTGCGGACATACCGCAGGGTGCGGCCCGCCGCGTCGGTCCCGACCGGCCGCTTGAACTCCTTGCCGACGATCAGCCGGGCAAGCTTGTTGCCCGAGCCGTCGCGAATCTCGACGAGCTGCCCGACGCCCGTCTCGCCCACCGCGACCTTGTCGGCGTCGGGCTCCTTGACCCCGTACAGGACGTGGTCGCCCGGCGAGGTGCTGACGACGTCGACGATCGGCCGGTCCACCAGCTCCGTGGCGGCGGCCGCCAGCTGGTCCTTGGCGTCGGCGGGGTAATTCTGGTGCGAGGGGAGCACCCACACGCCGCCGCTCTTGACCACCTTGAAGGGGGCGAGCGTGGCCGTGTCTTCATCGAACGACACGATCTCCAGGCTGGCGGCCTTGGCGGCGTCGGTGAGTTCGGGAAACAGCGGTTTGCCCTCGGCGGTCTCGCTCGTGGCATCCCGCGACCGCAGCGCCGGCCGCATCTGCAGCCACGCCCCCAGCGCCAGCAAGCCCAGTCCCGCGACGAGGAACGTGACCGTGCGGCGCCCGGCAGGGGTCATGCCCCCGCCCGGAGTCGCGTCGCTTCGCATACCAGCTGCCATACCCTGTCCCTCCTTCACCTGAGCCTCGACGTCGCCACGCCCTCGCGCTCCTGGGCGCGGCGGCGGAAGAACACGAAGAACGCCACCACCAAGGGCGGGATCGGGGGCAGGAGCACGGCCAGCCACTTCTGCCGGTCCTGCTCCCGCCGGATTTCCGCCTCCAGCTCCCGCTCGACCTTGTCGACTTCGGCATCCCGCTTCCGCCGGAGCTGCTCGATCTTGGTGTCGAGCTTCCGTTGGGCCAGCCGCTGGCTGCTGGCGAGCTGCTGCATCGCCTGCATCGCCGCCTGGGGGTCAGCGTTGCCCTGCGACTCCATCTCCTGAATCTTCTTCTCGAAGGCCCCCACCTCCTGCTGCATCGCGTCGTTGGCGGCCCGCTCGGCGTCGTCGAACTCGGCCACGAATCGGGACCGCTGGTCGTCGGCTTTGGTCCGGGCTCCGGCCACGGCGTCCTCGATCCGCTCGAGCGTGCGATGCTTCGGCTTCCGCTTGCGAATTTCGACGAACCGATCATCGCCGGCGAGCGTGTCGAGCAGGTTGAGGGCCAGTTCCACGTTGTCGAAGTCGAGGTTGAAGGTCTCGTCGCCGCGGGTCCGGAGGCCGAAGAACAGGCCCGACAGCATGTCGACGTCGGCGACCACGACCGCCCGCACCGGCTTCGCAGACGCTGGGTCGGCTGCCTTCGCAGACGCTGGGTCGGCTGCGTCCTTCGCAGACGCTGGGTCGGCTGCGTCCTTCGCAGACGCTGGGTCGGCTGCGTCCTTCGCAGACGCTGGGTCGGCGGCCTCCTTGGCCGGGGCCGCGGGGGCCCGCCCCGCCACGAGGGCCGCCAGCACGATCCCGTCGTCCTGCCGCTTCTCGTAGATCCCGAGCATCTGCCGGAGCGACTGCCGGCTGCCGCTGCCCATCGCCCGCTCGACGTCCTCGAACCGGATCGTGCCGGAGAGACCGGCTGCCGTCTGCACCAGTGGGGTGAACGTCACGTCGGCCCCATCGATTTTCTCGAGCCCGCCGACGAATGGGAACATCACCTCCTGGAGCCCGGCGGTGGCGGGGAGCGTCGCGTCGAAGCCTCCCTGCTTGCCTCCCTGGAGCGTGGAATCGATGAACACGAACTCCCGCTCGAGCATGTCCTGAAGCTGCGGGTGGGGGTTGTAGTCCTGGTAGACGATGGTCGGCGCCGCCCCCATCTGGCCCATCGCCGGCCGGCCCGCGGCCGCAGCCAGCCGCACGCCGAGGGCATCCCAGAGGAGGTTGACGTCGCCCTTGGGCTGGCCCTGGGGTCCGAACATCGCCATCGGCCCCATCGGGCTGCGGCGGGGCTGGGAGGTGCCGGGCACACCGGGCATGTAGACGGGCAGCGGATCCTCGAAGATCGCCACCGGCTGGCCGGCCTTCACGGCGGCCACGAAGTTGACCATCTGCTCCGGCCCGAGCGACGAGGGCTGCACCGCCAGGAGCACGTCGAAGCTCTCGGTGATCGGAGCCGAGGCGTCGACCTGGACGACGTCGTACTGCTTCTCGAGTTCGTCCACGAGCGGCTGCCGTTGCCGGGCCTGGCCGCTGGCCATGTCAAAGCCGCCGAACAGTTCCGCGTCGGTGGTGATCAGGCCGAGCCGCTTCCGCTTCTGCTGGGCGGCGGTGCAGACCGAGCGGATCAGCTCGTACTCGACCGGGGTGCCCTTGTCGAAGAAGGGCACGACCACTTTCTCGAGCCCGCTGGTGACGGCACAGCCGAGGAAAATCTCCTCCTGGCGGTAAGCGCCCCGGACCCGGGCCTGCACGCTCACCGGCTCGATGCCGAACTGCTGGGCCGCCAGCGCCGCCTGCTCGGTCTTGGGCTCCGTCGGGATCACCTCCACCGCAACCTTGCCGCGGCCGAGCCGCTCGAACTGCCGCAGCATGTTGAGCAGGTTGAGCCTGGTCTGGGCGTAGTCTTCGGGCACGTTCGGGCTGACGTAGGCCTTGATGTCGACGGGGCGGTCGGCCTCGAGCGACTGCAAGAGCCGCCGCGTGTCGGGCGCGAGCGACGAGATCTGCCCCTCGGAGAGGTCGGCCCGCACGTCGACCGCCCGGCAGGCGAGCGTCACCCCGACGGCCCCGGCCAAGAGCCCGAGCGTGCGGCCCAGGTAGTGGAGCCCCAGCCCCCCTTCGCCGCGGTGCCCCGCCCAGTGCCGCCGGCCGATCAGCACCATCGCCAGATACAGGCACACGGTCACGATCCCCAGAAAGTAGGCGATCGACGACAGGCTGACGACGCCCCGGCCGAAGTCGGCGAAATGCTCGGCCAGGCTCCACGACTTCACCCAGGAAGCGGCGGCCGGGCTCATCACCGTACCGGCCCGGTCGGCGAGCGCGAGCGGGGCGTTGAACAGCACCCCGAGCACGAA